>JACQEF010000196.1 GCA_016200745.1 Chloroflexota bacterium
CCGGGGTCACCGGCTCCACCACGCCGGTTCGCGTCGCGTCGGGGGCGGGCATGCGCATCACGCCCTCGCGGACCGTCGCCATCTGGGGCCGCGTGGTCGGGTTGACGATCGTCGCGACCAGGTTCCCGCCGAAGGCCGGCCGGATCTGGTAGAGCAGGTTCTCGTACGTCCTGCCCTCGCGCTTGACGTGGTAGTCGCCGACCTGGAGGTCGGTGCAGTCGGCGGTGAGCCCGCAGCGCAGCGCGCTCGCGACCCGCGGCGCGAAGTCGCGGCCGTTCGGGGTGCCTCCGACGAGGAAGATCTCTGGTCGCCGCCTGCGGGCCTCGGTGATCGCGACGCGGGCGTACGGCAGGGTGCGGTATTGGGCCAGCTCGGGATGATCGGCCAGCAGCACCCGGTCGGCGCCGTGGCGGATGACGTCCCATGCGAGGCCCTCGACGCCGTGGCCGCAGAGCAGGCCCACGACCTCGTAACCGAGCGGATCGGCCAGATCGCGGGCCTTGCCCACCAGCTCGAGGCTGACGTCGGCGATCCGGCCGTCGACTTGCTCGACGTGGACCCAGATGCTGCGCTGCTCCGTCATGGCCGCCTACCCGACGATGTACTCATGGACCAGCTCCGCCACCATCGCGGCGATGGCGTCGGGGTTGGGATCGACGGTCTGGCTCTCGGTGCTCTCGAGGACCACGAAGTTCACCTTGTGGACCTGGGTCGGCGACCCGGCGAGACCGATCCGGTCCGCGCGGGCGCCGATGTCGTTGGCGGTCCAGACCGGGATCCGGAGGTCGCGAGCGGCAAGGTAGTCGTCGAGTGCCTCGTCGGTCTCGAACTCGGGCCACCGCGCCCGCAGCGCGCCGCCAGGGCGCGCCGCGCCGTGATCCGGTCGTCCGCGATGTCGAGGACGGCCTCCGCGTAGGTGATCTGCGGGATCCCCAGCTTTTCGGCCGTCTGCGGGCCCACCTGGGCCGTGTCGCCGTCGATCGCCTGGCGTCCGGCCAGGACCAGGTCAAAGCGACCGATCTTCTCGATCGCCAGCTGGAGCACGACCGAGGTCGCCAGGGTGTCCGCCCCGGCGAAGCGGCGGTCTGTCAGGAGGACGACCTTGTCCGCTCCCCGCCAGAGTGCGTCGCGCAGGACGTTGGCCGCCTTCGGCGGGCCCATCGTGATCACGGTGACGGTCCCGCCGTGACGATCCCGGATCTGGAGCGCCATCTCGAGGGCGTTGAGATCTTCCGGGTTGAAGATGGCCGGCAGCACGCCGCGGTTCATCGTGCCGTCCCTGGTCATCGCGTCCCCGGTGATGTGGTGCGTGTCGGGCACCTGCTTGACCAGGACCACGCTGTCGATCGGTCTGGGTTCGGTCATCGAGTCTCCGAGGATCGCCGACGGGCCGCCGCGGGATGGGTCGACCAGGCGGCCGGACACGCCGGCCGACCGGTGGACGGGTCCGGGCGTCGTGCGCGTTTCGGTCAGGATGGCGGCGGGTCGAGCCGAACGCACGGGCCATTCGTCCCGGCCGGCAGGGCCAGTCGGTTCGACGATCGGCGGGCGCGCCGGCGCCGCGGCCCCGTCGCCGGCCGCCCGACTAGCGCGCCACCACGATCAGGACGAGCGACAGCGCCGCGACCAGGGCGACGAGCACGGCGGGCGCCACGATGCGCCAGGTCACCGGGCGCAGACGGCTTCCGCCGAACCTCGTCCGGTAGTCGGCGTCGAGCGCGAGCATGTCGTCCATCGTCCGGATGGCGCGCGGTTCTCCGTGAACCTGCCGAAGGCGCTCGAGGCCCGCGCGCTGGACCGTCACCGCCTCCTCGAGCGTGCCCGGGACGATCCGGACCACGAGGCCCGACCGATCGACGGCTTCGCCGCGTGGGTGGATGGTGCACAACCACGTTCCGTCGCTCCACGCCGAGTAGATACCGGTCATGCCGCCGATCCGCGGCGCGTCGACGAGGATCGCGTACGACTCGGCGTCATGGGCCGCCAGGATCCAGGCGAAACGCTCCCCGACCGGCAACTGCAGGCTGGTCTCGCCAAGCCGGTGGTAGCCGAGCTCCGCCAGGAGCCCGGCCCGGTCGGAGACGGCGGGAGGGCTCGCCGGGGCACGGCCGGTCGCGTCCCGCTGTCGCCGCCTGCTCGTGCCCGCGTAGATCCGCCACGCACGGATCGCGGCCGGGCCCAGGCGGACCAGCAGGACGGCCGAGCACAGCAGGACCGCCAGGGCGAGGATCCGTTCGGTCGACACCTCCGGATCGTAGCGGTGCCGCAGCCGATGGATCTCGACCGACCCGTGGATCGCCGCCGCCCGCCGTTCCGGTCACCCGCGCCGCTTCAGCTTCTTGGGTCGAGGGCCGCCGACACGATCCCCGACCATCCCCCACCCTCCGCCTCGATCAATCGTTCCAGCTCGCCCTTGTCGAGGAAGATGCCCCGGCAGTCCTCGCACAGCTCGAGCGTCATGCCACCCCGTTCGTACGTCCGCATCACGCCGTGACACTTGGGGCAGGTGAAGGCCGGCGCGCCGGGTACGGACGGGCGTCCTCCAAACGCGCGAGTTGCCGGTGTCGCGGTGCCCTTGTCGGTCATGACGTCCCCTTGATGGCGCCCTGGACGCGATGCACGTACAGGCTGCTGGCCACGTGGTCGATGGTAGCCCGCATTCGCGCCAGGCGGTCTCGGGCGGGATCATGATCCAGCGACGCGATTTGGCATGGATCCGGACCGGTCGCGCCTGGAGGACAGATGGACTTCGTCGACGTGGTGATGAAACGCCGGGCGGTGCGCCGCTTCGAGGAAGGTGGCGTCGCGGGTACGGTCATCGAACGGATCGCCCGGCTGGCGCAACGAACGCCGTCGGCCGGCTTCAGCCAGGGCCAGCGGCTGGTCGTCGTGGTGGACCGCGAGCGCCGCCGGGAGGTGGCGCGGATCTGCGGCGAGGCCGGCTACGAGCCGGTCTTCGGGCCGTGGATTTCGGAATGCGCTGCCCAGTTCGTCCCGTGCGTCTCCGAGGCGATCTACCACCGGCGCTACCAGGAGCCGGACAAGATCCAGGACGACGGCACGGAGATTGCCTGGCCCATCCCGTACTGGTGGGTCGACGTTGGCGCGACCATGCAGAACGTGATGCTCGCAGCGGTCAACGAGGGGCTCGGCTGCGGGTTCGTCGGGACCGACGCGGATGGCTGGGCGAGACTCCGCGGCCTCCTCGGGATCCCGGCCGAGTTCGCCCCGATCGGGGTCATGCCTGTCGGCCGCCCGCGTCCGGACGTGCGATCGCCGAGCCTCAGGCGCGGCTGGGTCCCGTTCGAGACGTTCGCGCATTGGGACGCCTGGGAAGCATGACGAAGCGGACGGGTGGTGCGGCGGCGAGACGGGCGCTTCGGCCCGCTGAATGTGACCTTGGGACCAGTTGACATAGTCGAGTAGTCCAATATCATTTGGATTAATCGACTAGTTCAACTTTCGCCCGCTCATGGAGATCCTTCCGATGCTCATTGGCTCGCTCATCCTCCTCGCCTTCCTCGCCCTATCGGTGCTGTCGCTCGCGTTCGGCGTGGACAGCCGCGACAGCGCCACCGATCCGCGCCGGTCGGTCTGGATCCACGGAATGCGCTGACCGCGCCCCACCCTTCAACGGCGCTCGCGCCGGTCGCGCTCGAGGCGGACCTCCAACGCCTCGGCCGGCCGGCGCTGTGCGCCCGGGGCCGCCGCGCCCGGTCCTGGGCGCCCGGGGCCGTCGCGCCCGGCGCGCATTGCCTGCGCGCATTTCGTTACCAATGCCTCTAGCCTGGGGCCAAGATCCCCGCGGATCCTCACGGCTGTCGAGGGGGCGTCGACAAGCGGTCCATCGCCCAAGACCGCCGGGCCGCGTCGAGCCACTGGCTGACCGACACCCTGACCAGCGCCACGCGCCCGGTCGCTCCCGATCACCGCCACGCAGTGCGACTGTGCCCGGGTGAGGGGAAGGAGAGACGGGGATGACGGAATCCGCCAGCCAGGTGGCCGCGACCGAGATCCGCGCGGAGACCCAGCACCTCAGGCGAGGCCTGACGCTGGCGCCCCTCGTGGGGATCATGTACTTCACGGTCTCCGGCGGGACGTTCGGCGTCGAGTCGCTGTTCGGGAATGACGGATCCGGGCCGGGCTTGGGCCTGCTGCTGCTGTTCGTCGTGCCGCTGATCTTCTCCGTGCCGCTCATGCTGATGGTCCACGAGATGAACTCGATGATGCCGCACGAGGGTGGCTACTACCACTGGCTCAAGCAGGCCTTCGGTCCGTTCGTCGGGTTCCTC
>JACQEF010000200.1 GCA_016200745.1 Chloroflexota bacterium
GGGGACGGTTCAGCGTCGGGCCGGCTCCGCCGCCATCTCGATCACCGCCCGGGACAGCACCAGCAGCCCCAGCCCGGCGACCCAGATCCCCGGGCCGCGGGTGAGGACATCGGCCGGCTCGGCGAACTGGAACGCGTCGCTCAACCCGAGCTCGACGATTCGCCAGGCGAAGCCGATCCAGCCGGCCGCCAGCAGGATCCCGAAGGTCGGCCAGCGATCGAGGCCGACCGGGCGGTCACCCGCCGCGTACGGCAGCGCCACCAGGGCGAGGGCCGCGATTCCGGCGAGGAACACGACGATCCCGCTGCCGGCGAGCCCGTTGCCCGACAGTGGCGTCACGCCCGGCGTCCCGCCGACCTGCCACCACTGCAGCACGCAGCCCGGCACGATCAGGATCCCGGCGATCGCCGCGAGGGTTCGCCCGCGGCCGAGCGGCCGGCGGTGCATGGTCATGCCTCGGGCGTCCCCGAGTAGACCTCCGGACGGAGCACGCCCACGTACCGCAAATTCCGGTACAGCTCGCCGTAGTCGAGTCCGTAGCCGACCACGAACTGGTCGGGGATCGTGAATCCGACGTAGTCCACCTTGATCTCGACGAGGCGGCGGGCCGGCTTGTCGAGCAGGGTGCAGATCCGGAGCGACGCGGGCGCCTTGCCGCGCAGGTAGCGGATCAGGTAGTTGAGGGTCAGCCCGGTGTCGATGATGTCCTCGACGATCAGGACATCCTCGTTGACGATGCTCGCCGAGAGGTCCTTGAGGATGCGGACGAGCCCCGACGACTCGGTCGTCGCGCCGCCGTACGAGCTGACCTCCATCAGGTCGATCCGGACCGGGATGTCGATGGAGCGCATCAGGTCGGCCATGAACGGCAGCGACCCTTTGAGGACGGAGACCAGCGTCAGCCGGCGGCCGGCGTAGTCGGTGCTGATCCGGGCGCCGAGCTCGCGCACCTTGGCGCCGATCTCCTCCTCGGTCAGGAGGACCTCCGCGACGTCGGCGTGAAGACCCGCGGGCCGACTCACGACACGGACGCCTGTTCATGCCCGCCGGTGGCCGCACGCGTGCGCCGGCGGCGCGACGACGCGGCGGCGGGCAGGACGGCAACGGGATCCGGCGGAGCCTGGACCGCTTGGGCGACCGCGATCGGCGCACCGTCGACGGGAGTTCCATCCGCTCGGTCGGCGCCCGCGGTCTCGGCGGCATGCGGCGACGCGACCTGGCCGGAGGTGCCGGACATGCCGTCGATCAACGCGAGCCGCCCGTACTTGAGCATCAGCGCCCGGAAGTCGCGGGCATAGAAGAGCTTGATGTTGAGATCCGGGTAGAGCTCGCGGAGACGCCGCAGCTTGCGGTTCTTCTTGCGGACGAGCTTCTGGCGCAGCGTGGTCAGCTCGAGGTAGATGTCCAGGTCCGGCAGGAAGAAGTCCGGGGAGAAGCTCTCGACCACGGCGCCGTCGAGGTTCCAGAGGATGGGGAACGTGTGCGGCTCGTATTCCCAGCGGACGCCGTAGAAGTCGAGGATCCGTGACATCTCCGCCTCGCTGGCATGCGCGAAAGGCGCACTCACCGGTCGGCGAACCTTCGACGGGCGGCGCCCGAGGCGTCGTCCGGACGTCGGAGTGGACGATCGCACGGATCCATCGGAGGCCAGTCTACCGGAGCGGCGCCGTTCCCGACTAGCGTGGATCGCGCATACCCCCAGGGAGTATGATGCCCACAGGGTGCCGTCCGGCACCCGTCACGAGGACACCCACCGCCGATGAGCCCGACCGAGCGCCACAGCTATGCCAAGGACAAGGCACAGCTCGTCCGCCGTCTGTCGCGGATGGAAGGCCAGGTCCGTGGCATCGCCCGGATGATCGAGCGCGAGGAGTATTGCGTCGACATCCTGCAGCAGACCGCGGCGCTGCGGGCCGCCGTCGACGCCCTGTCGATCATCGTGCTCGAAGACCACGTCGGCGGCTGCGTCCGGACCGCCGCCGAGCACGGCAACGCCGACCAGTACGTGGACGAGGTGATCGACGTCGTCCGGCGGACGCTCGGCCGGCCCGTCCGTGGCGGTGGACGAGCCAGCTGACGACGGCTGGTTATCCACCAATTCCGCAGCCCGCCGTCCGTTGGTGGAAAACCCCGTTGACGAGGGACCTGCCGGACGGCTACCGTCCGGCATCCGCACCGGGATCGACGCCCGGGTAACGCGGTCCGCCAGGGGTCCGGGGAAACTCGACCACGAACCGAACGGACCGGGGAAGACCAGGCCCCCGCGGTGCGAAACGATGCCGACGCCGGGAGCGGCGCCGCGCGGTTGGCCGGCACGCGACACCGCGTAAGCCGCTCCCGACGCGCGTCGCCGCGACCCCCGACCTTTCGCCGGCCTACGACGCTGCGCTCCGGGCGGGACTCGCGGCCCTCGGACTCGAGCTCTCGGTGGGAGCGCGCGCCGCGATCGACGGCCACGTGCGCCTTCTGCTCGCCTGGACGGGGTCGATCAACCTGACGGCGATCCGCGAGCCCGGCCCGGTCGCGCTCGCCCACGTCGTCGACAGCCTGACGGCCGTGCCACTCCTCCGCGAGCTCCGGATCGATCGCTTCCTCGACCTCGGGTCCGGCGGCGGCTACCCGGGCATCCCGCTGGCGGCGGCGCTCCCCGCGGCCCGGGCCGTGCTGGCCGAGCCGATCGGCAAGAAGGCGGGCTTCCTGCGCACGGCGATCAGGGCGACCGGTCTCGAGGGCGTCGCCGAGGCGGCCGCGGTGCGGGCCGAGGCGCTGGCCGCCGATTCGAAGCATCGCGGCCGCTGGCCGGCGGTCACCGCGCGGGCCGTGGCGACCCTCGCCGACCTCGTCGAGCTGTCGTTCCCGCTCCTGGCACCGGGCGGCGTCCTCGTCGCCTGGAAGCGAGGCGACCTTGCCGTCGAGCTCGCCGCGGCCGAGCGCGCCATGCTCGCCATGGGCGGCGGGCGCCTCGACGTCCGGGTCGTGGTCGTGCCTGGCCTCGAAGGTCACCGGCTCGTCGTCGCGCGGGCCGGCGGTCGGGTCCCGGCGACCTTCCCGCGCGATCCGGCGGCGCGGAAGCGGCGGCCCTGGTGAACGCCCGGCTGCTAGATTGGCCGGAATGCGGATCGCGGTGATCTCGGACGTCCACGGCAACCTGCTCGCCCTCGACGCGGTCCTCGCCAGCGCCGGCGCGGTCGACGCGGTCTGGCACCTCGGCGACGTCGTCGGCTACGGTCCGGAGCCGGACGCGGTCGTCGAGCGGCTGGCCGCGATCGGCGCCATCGGCGTCCGCGGCAATCACGATGCGGCCGCCTGCGGCGGAACCGAGATCGAGTGGTTCAACCCGGACGCCCGATCGGCCATGGAGTGGACGCGCCAGGTCGTGGCCGAGCCGACTCGCGCCTGGCTGTCCGCGCTCCCCGAGCGCCGCGAAACAGGAGGCTTCACGCTCGTCCATGGCAGCGGTCGCGATCCGATCTGGGAGTACGTCACGACACCGGCTGCGGCCGCGGCGAGCCTCGTCGCGATGGACACGCCGCACGGGCTCAACGGCCACACCCACGTCCCGGCCGCGTACCGCGTCGTCGACGACCGGGTCGGCCGCCTCGGCCCGGATCGCGGCACCAGCGAGAGCGCCGTGGCGCTCGGCGGTGGTCGCCTGCTGCTCAACCCGGGCAGCGTCGGACAGCCGCGCGACGGCGATCCGCGGGCGAGCTACCTGATCGTCGACACCGACGCCGGGACCGCCAGCTGGACCCGCGTCGCGTACGACATCGTGGCGGTCGATTCGGCCATGCGGGCTGCGGGCCTGCCGCGCCGGCTGGCGGAGCGCCTGCACCATGGTCTCTGAGGCCGCGGCGTGATCGGCGGACGGCGGTCGCTGCAGGGCCGGAAGCCAGGCGATCGGCGCGTGCGCGTGGAGCGGCCCCACGCACCCTACTTCCGCTACACGGGTCGCGGACAGCTGACCGCACGAGAGGCGGCCAGCGCGCCGACGACGCCCGCCGGGAAGGCCTGGGTGACGATCCGCGGGTTCTTCGTGGGTCGCCCGCTGATGAGCGAGGACGAGCTCGGCGAGCGCCTGTCCAAGAAGAAGGCACTGGCCATCTTCAGCTCGGATGCCATCAGCTCCTCGGCCTACGCGACCGAGGAGATCCTGCGGGTGCTGATCCTCGGCGGGGCCGCGGCGATGGCGTTCGGTCTCGAGATCAGCATCGCCATCGCGGTCCTGCTGATCGCGGTCGCCCTCAGCTATCGGCAGATCTGCATCGCGTACCCGACGGGCGGCGGGTCCTACTCGGTGTCGAAGCGGAACATCGGCAGGACGGTCTCGCTGGTGGCCGCCTCGGCCCTGCTCATCGACTACGTGATGACGGTCGCCGTCTCGACGACGTCGGCGGTCGAGCAGATCACGTCCGCGTTTCCGGTCCTCTTCGACGAACGGGTCCTGATCGGGATCGCCGCCCTCTCGCTGATCACGCTGGGCAACCTCCGCGGCCTGCGCGAGGCGGGCAATATCTTCGCCGTCCCGACCTACCTGTTCATCGGGTCCGCCCTGCTGATGATCACGGTCGGTGTCTTCCGCATCTTCGTCCTCGGTGAAGGCAGCTCGTACGCCCCGCAGCTGAGCGAGCAGGTCAGCGGTACGATCCAGCCGCTGACCGCCATCCTGGTCCTGCGCGCCTTTGCCGCCGGCGCCGTGGCCCTGACCGGCACGGAGGCGATCGCCACGGGTGTCCCGGCGTTCAAGCCGCCCGAATCGAGGAACGCGGCGGCGACGCTCGGGGTGATGGCGGCCCTGCTTGGCATCCTGTTCATCGGGATCACGCTGCTGGCGGTCCGGTTCGGGATCGCCCCGATCGAGGTGCCAAAGCAGACCGTCATCTCGCAGATCGCCCGGAACGTCTACGGCGACGGCGTCCTCTTCTACCTGTTCCAGGCCTTCACGGCGGTGCTCCTGTTCCTGGCCGCGAACACGAGCTTCAACGCGTTTCCACGCCTGCTCGCCATCCTCGCGATCGACGGCCACATGCCCCGCCAGTTCGCGCTCCGCGGCGACCGGCTGGCGTTCTCGTACGGGATCCTGGTGCTGGCGGGGGTCGCGGCCGCGCTGATCTGGTACTTCAAGGGCGAGACCCATGCGCTGATCCCGCTGTACGCGGTCGGGGTGTTCATCGACTTCACGATCAGCCAGAGCGGCATGATCCGGCACTGGCTCCGCGAACGGTCGCCGCACTGGAGGCAGCGGCTCTCGATCAACGCGTTCGGCGCGGTGCTGACCGGCACCGTCGCGGTCATCGTCACCTCGGTCAAGTTCTTCGATGGCGCCTGGCTCGTGATGGCGCTCATCCCGATGCTCGTGGCGCTGATGTCGTTCATCCACCGGCAGTACGCGCAGCAGGAGGAGGAGCTCCGGGTTCGCGACGAGGGCCCGGTGCCGGGACCGCATCGCGAGCAGCGCGTGATCGTCCCGGTCAACGGCATCAACCGGGCGGTCGTGCAGGCGGTCAACTTCGGACGGGCCCTCGCCCGCGACATCCGGGCGGTGTACGTGACCGACGACCTCGAGGCCGCCGACACGATGCGCGCCCGCTGGGAGCGGCTGCTGCCGGACGTGCCGCTGGTCATCGTCGAGTCGCCGTACCGGGCCGTGATCTCGCCGGTCGTGGCGTACCTGGACATCCTCGACATGGCCTGGCCGCCGGACAAGGAGGCCCCGATCACGATCGTCGTCCTGCCCGAGTACGTGGCCCGCCACTGGTGGGACCGATTGCTGTATAACCAGACGGCCAAGCGGCTCAAGGCCGCGCTGGTCGGTCGCGAACGCACGGTCATCGCGGACGTCCCCTACCGACGCGGCCACTGACCGCCGGCCTCGCCCAAGCGCATCGGAGCGGAATTGATCGGAGGACGACGCCCACTACGGGGTGTCAAACCAGCGGACCGGCGGGTGCGCGTGGAGCGCCCCCATTCGCTCTACTTCCGCTACCAGGGTCACGGCCAGCTGGTCGCCAAGCCCGCCGCCTACGTCGCCCTGACGCCCGGCGAGCGCCTGCTCAACCGGATCCGCGCGACCGTCTTCGGGCGCCCGCTGTCGACCGAGGAGGAGATCGGCGAACGCCTGTCGAAGAAGAAGGCGCTGGCGATCTTCAGCTCGGACGCGATCAGCTCGTCGGCCTACGCGACCGAGGAGATCCTGCGCGTCCTGGTCCTCGCCGGAGCCAGCGCCCTGCTGCTGTCGGTCGAGGTGGCCATCGCGATCGCGCTCCTGCTGACCGTCGTGTCGGTCTCGTACCGGCAGGTCTGCCGGGCCTACCCGGGCGGCGGCGGGGCGTACGTCGTCGCCCGCACCAACCTCGCCCCGATCTTCGGCCTGATCGCCGCCGCGGCGCTGCTGATCGACTACGTCATGACGGTCGCCGTGTCGACCGCGTCGGCGATCGCCCAGATCCAGTCGGTGGTGCCGGCGGTGTACGACATCCGGATCGAGATCGCGTTCGTGTCGATCTCGCTGATCACGATCGCCAACCTCCGCGGACTCCGTGAGTCGGGGAACATCTTCGCTGTCCCGACGTACCTGTTCGTGGGCCTTGCGCTGGCGATCGTCGCGATCGGCGCGATCCGGATCATCGGCGGGACGGCCGCTCCGATGGCTGCCGAGCCGGATGCGGTGAGCTTCGGCACGGAGGGGCTTGGCGTGCTGCTCCTGCTCAAGGCCTTCGCCGGCGGCTCCGTCGCGCTGACCGGCGTCGAGGCGATCGCAAACGGGGTCCCCGCCTTCAAGCCGCCGGAATCCAGAAACGCCGCGAACACCATGACCGCCATGGCGGTCCTGCTCGGGATCCTGTTCATCGGCCTGACGGTCTTCGCCGTGCAGTTCGGTCTGCGACCCACGCTGGCGGGTGGCCCATCGATCGTCGCCCTCGCCGCCCGGACCGCGTTCGGCGATGGGTCGGCCCTGTTCGTGACCTTCGCCGCGAGCACCGCGCTGATCCTGTTCCTGGCGGCCAATACCAGTTTCAACGCGTTCCCGCGCCTGGCGGCGATCCTCGCCGAGGATGGCTACATGCCGCGCCAGTTCTCGTTCCGCGGGGACCGGCTGGCCTACTCCTGGGGGATCGTCCTGCTGGCCGGGGTCGCCTTCCTCCTGCTGGCCGCGTTCGGCGGCGACACGCATGCCCTGATCCCGCTCTACTCGGTCGGCGTCTTCGTGACCTTCACGCTGAGCCAGGTCGGGATGGTCCGGCACTGGTGGAACGAGCGCAGCGCCGGCTGGCGCTGGCGGATGGCGGTCAATGCGGGCGGTGCCGTCCTCACGGCCATCGTCCTCCTCGTCGTCGTGTCCGAGAAGTTCGTCGACGGCGCCTACCTGGTCGTGATCCTGGTGCCGACCCTGGTGGCGATGATGCTGTTCATCAAGCACCAGTACACCCGCTCGAACCGCGAGCTCGCCGTCGCGCCCGACCTCGTGGTCCGCGCGCCGCATCGCGAGCAGCGCGTGGTCGTGCCGATCCCGGGGCTGACTCGGGCCGTGGTCCAGGCGATCAACGTCGGCCGGACGATCAGCGACGACATCCGCGCGGTCTACATCTCGGACGACCCTGTCTCCGCCGCGGACGTGCGCACGACCTTCGAGCGCCAGGTCCCGGGCGTGACGCTGGTGGTGGTCGAGTCGCCCTACCGGGCGTTGAGCGGGCCGCTGCTCGCCTACCTCGAGCTGCTGGATGCGGCCTGGCCCCCGGACAAGCGCGAACCGATCACGTTCGTCGTGATCCCCGAATACGTGGCCCGCAGCTGGTGGGAGCGGATCCTCTACAACCAGGCGTCGAAACGGCTGCGCCGGGTGCTCCTGGGTCGCCCGCACACGGTCCTCGTCAACGTCCCATACCGGCGCGAAGACCCGGCCCTGTTCGAGTCGGCCCTCGGGGCGGAGCACGCCGACCAGTAGACCGGCGACCGGCGGCCGCGCCGGTGGTATCGTGATCCGCCATGTCAGAAGCCCACAGGCCGGTGTTCCACCGTGCCGTCATCGCTCTCAACGGCGGTTCGAGTGATGCGCGGATCGTCCGCCTCGTCGCCGAGCAGGCCCGCCTCACCAAGGCCGAGCTGATCGCGGTCCACATCCTCGAGATCGACTGGACGCTGCCGCTCGACGCGGACATCGCCGGCGACTCGGACGAGGTCCAGCGCGTCCTCGACAGTGCCGAGGCGATCGCCGAGGAATCGAAGATCAGGCTCGAACCCGTCCTCCTCCAGGCTCGAGACGTCGGCGCCGCGATCGTCGACGAGACCGTCGAGCGCGGAGCCGACCTGCTCGTGGTCGGCCTGCCCTATCGCAAGCGGTTCGGCGGCGAGTTCGCCATCGGCCGCACCATCCCGTACATCCTCCAGAACGCGCCGTGCGCGGTCTGGGTCGTCCGGGACCCGATCAGCGAGGAAACGAAGTGAAGATCGTCATCGTCGGTTGCGGCCGGGTGGGCGCATCCGCCGCGGATCTCTATGACCGCTCCGGCCACGACGTGATCATCCTCGACAGCGTCACCGCCGCCTTCGACCGTCTGCCGTCCACCTTCGGGGGACAGGCGATCCGGGGTGACGGGACGGATGAGGACGTGCTCCTGAAGGCGGGTGCGGCCGGCGCGGACGTCTTCCTGGCCGTCACCGAGGGCGACAACCGGAACGTCATGGCCGCGCAGCTGGCCAACGAGGCCCTCGGTATCTCGCGATCCATCGCCAAGATCAACGACCCGCTCCGAGCGGCGGCGTATGCCGAACTCGGCATCGCGACCCTCTGCCGGACCGGGCTCATGCTCGACGCCGTCAACGAATACCTCGCGCTCGGCCCCTCGAACCTGCCGGGCATGCTCGCGCCGTCCGGCCATCATGACGGCGACCGGCACGATGGCACGAGCTCGCTGACACGCCCCGTCTCGCCGACCGGCGCCTCGACCGGCTCGACGTCCGCCACCACCCAGGAGGTCTGAAACGTGTTCGTCCTCGTCGTCGGCGGGGGGAAGGTCGGCTACTACCTGGCCAAGGAGCTCATCGACGCCGGCCACGAAGTCGCGCTGATGGAGAAGGACCGACGCCGGGCCGGCCAGATCGCCGACGAGATCGGATCCATCGTCATCGCCCACGACGGCTGCGAAGGGAAGTATCTCGGCGAGGCGGGCTGCAACCGCGCCGACGTCGTGGCGGCCGTGACCGGCGACGACGAGGACAACCTCGTGATCTGCCAGATGGCCAAGCACCACTTCGACGTCCCGCGCACGATCGCCCGCGTCAACAATCCCAAGAACGAGGCGCTCTTCCGGCACCTGGGCGTGGACGAGCTGATCAGCCCGACCCGGATGATCCTGGGCTCGATCGAGCAGGACATCCCGGTCCACGAGTTGCTCCACCTGGCGGCGCTCGGCGAGGGCGAGCTGGAGATCATCGAGGCGCACCTGCAGTCCGGCTCGCCGGCCATCGGCCATGCGCCGCGCGACCTGGCGATCCCGGATGGGTGCTCGCTGTTCGCGGTCATCCGCAACGGCGTCGCGACGCCGCTCCGCCCGGACACGATCATGCTCGAGGGCGACAAGGTCATCGCCATCGGCAACACCGACTGCCAGGCGCTGCTGCACGCCCAGCTCATCGGCGAGGCACTCGCGACCGACGCCTGAGAGACGGGCGGATGGACCGGCCTCCGCCGGCCCCACCCGCCACCGCCATCGCGAAGACTTCCGTTCGCTGCCCGTCGCCGGGCACGTCGGATTGCCATTTCTCAATGGAACATTGGTGCCAGGACTCTTGACAACGCCATTGTCAGGGTTCTAGCATCCGTCGTGTTGATACGGGGCCCAATGTGAGCCCCGGGACATCCATCACCAGGAGGTGTGCGATATGACGATCGTGCGCCGCGCCTCGCCCCTGGGCGAGCTCGTCTCGCTCCGGCAGGCGATGGACCGGCTCTTTGAAGACAGCTTCGTGCGTCCACGGGGCTGGGTCACCAGCGCGTTCGAGGGCTACGGCCTGCCGCTCGACATGACCAGCGGGCCCGATGCGGTGACCGTCGAGGCGTCGCTGCCGGGCTTCAAGCCCGAGGACGTCGAGATCACCGTCGAGAACGGGACGCTCAGCATCCACGCGGAAGGCAGCTCGCAGACCCGGGAAGGCGAGGGCGAATCCCTCGTCACCGAGATCCGGCGCGGGTCCGTCAGTCGAACCATCACGCTGCCGGCCGGGCTGGAGCCCGACAAGGCGACCGCAACCTTCGAGCACGGCATGCTGAAGCTCCGGATCCCGAAGGCGGAGGCCGTCAAGCCCCGCCAGATCCGGATCACCCCGACGACCGACGGATCCTCCACCCATGGTTCGAATGGCTCGAAGCGCCTCGCCGACGGCGAGACCTCGGCCGAGACGGCCGTTCGGGCAGGCGCCTGATCCGATGGCGTCCGGACGGCTGGAACGCGACCCGGAGCAGCCGGTCTACGTCATCAGCGTGGCGGCGATGCTCGTCAGCGCCCATCCGCGAACGCTGCGGATCTACGAGGACGAGGGCCTGCTCTGCCCGGCCCGGACGCCATCTAACATCCGGCTCTATAGCGAGAATGACATCCGGCGGATCACCTGGATCCGCCACCTGACCCGGGACCGAGGCGTGAACCTCGCCGGGATTCGCATCCTGTTCGAGCTCGAGGAGCGCCTCGGCGCCCGGATCCTCGAAGCTCTCTATGCCGAGGGAATCGCCGACGCGGAGGCCGCCAGTGCCGCCGCGCCGGACCCCGAGGCACACCCGCACACCTAGGAGATCTGATGGCCAAGCGACCGTCCACCCCGGTCGAAGAGAAGCCCACCGCCAACGCCGCCGGCATCCGGGACATCCCGCTCGTCGCGCTCCGGGAGACGGTGATCTTCCCCGAGATGATCGTCCCGCTCCAGGTGGGCCGCGAGAAGAGTGTCAACGCGCTCAACGCCGCGGTCGCCGAGGGGTCGCCGATCGCGCTCGTCACCCAGCGTCAAGCCGAGCAGGAGGAGATCGGCGATCCCTCCGAGCTCTACACCGTGGGCACCCTGGCCAAGATCGCCCAGGTCGTCCAGCTCCAGGACGGCACGGTCCGGGCGATCGTCCAGGGCCAGGGGCGCCTGCGCGTCCATGGCTTCGCGTCGACCGACCCGTACCTGCGCGCGCGGATCGAGGAGGTGCCTGACCAGAACCCTGGTGGCCTCGAGATCCAGGCGTTGATGCGGACCGTCCAGGCCCAGATCGAGCAATACGTCGCGAGCGGTGCGCCCGTGCCGCCGGAGGCCGCGGTCGCCGCCCGCAACATCAGCGAGCCCGGGCTGCTGGCCGACATGGTCGCCTACAGCCCGGACATGACCACCGAGCAGCGCCAGGAGATGCTCGAGACGATCGACGTCGTGGCGCGCCTCAAGCTCGTCTCCAACTTCCTCGCACACCAGGTCGAGATCCTCGAGCTCAAGGGCCGGATCCAGTCGGAAGTCAAGTCCGAGATGGACAAGACCCAGCGCGAATACATCCTGCGCGAGCAGCTCAAGGCCATCCAGCGCGAGCTGGGCGAGGACGACCCGCAGCAGG
>JACQEF010000042.1 GCA_016200745.1 Chloroflexota bacterium
ATCGCGCCATTCCCGGCCCGGCCGATCCCGACGATCCGGCCGTCCTTGATCCCGATGTCGGCCTTGACCGCCCCGACGAGCGGGTCGAGCACGAGCGCGCCGGCGACGACGATGTCGAGCTCGGAGGGCCGCGGGGGACCCTGGGCGACGCGCGGGCGAATCGTCTTCGCGTAGCCCCAGATCGGCTCGTCGCCGGCCGCCTGGCGGTCCTCGCCGACCTGGACCCACAGGTCCGAATCCGCGAGCCGGACGCGGTCGCCGGCGCTCGGACCATAGCGGGCGAGGCGATCCCCAGGGGAGCGGCGGGTCATTGGTCCGCGCCGCCATCGCCGCCGTACCGGACCAGCCGGACCGTCCGTTGCTCGCCCGGTGCCCACCGCTCCGAGGCGCCGGCCGGCAAGTCCAGCCGGTAACCGCGCGCCGCCTCGCGGTCGAAGACCAGCCGCGGGTTCACGCGGTGGAACGGGTAGTGCGACGACACCCGGACCAGCCGGCGGGATTCGATGCGGACCGTCAGCTCGATCGTGTCGCGATCCGGTCCCTCGCGCTCGGCCGTCGCGGCCGCCGGCCGGATCGCGCCGGGGTCGTCGGGCGCCGCCGGCAGCCCGTCGCCGAACGGGTCGACCAGCACGATGAGCCGTGCACCATCGCCGAGCAGCACCTCGAGCCGGACGTCGTCGACCAGCGCGCGTACGCCGGGCATCACCTCCGTCGCCGTCACGGCCGCGCGGCCGGCGGACTCGACCTCGGGGTAGTCGGCGCCGGCGCGGGCGGCCTCGAGCATCGCGTCGCAGATCAGCGCGACGGCCTCGGGCGCGTTCAGCAGGAGCCCGGCGGCCCGGTGCCGTCGGGCCAGCTCGGCGGCGGTGAAGATGAGGAGCCGCTCCTCTTCCCAGGGGGTCACGCGCATGGCCGCCATCCTACCGACCCGCGTCCGGCCACAGGCGGGCGACCCGCACCCGCGCGTCCCGCAGCGTCAGGCCAGGCCGTCCGGAGCCATCCGCATGGCCACCTCGTTCCGAGCCCGGCTCGACGCCCACCAGAAGAGCGCGACCCCGAGACCCGAGGCGACCGCGCAGAGCAGCAGCGCCGCCGTCACGCTGAGGAGCCCGACCTGGACCAGCCCGCTCATGAGGAACGGCGCAACGAGGCCACGCGCCCCGGTGATCGCGTTCCAGCCGCTCATCGCCGCGGCGCGAGTGGCCAGGGGCGTCTCGGCGCTGATCACCCCGGCGACGCCGATCTCGATCGAGGAGTTGGCCGTGCCGATCGCCACGGCCGCCAGCCACAGCACGGCCACGCCCGGCGCGAGCGCGTAGGCGATCAACCCGCCGAGGCCGATGATGCTGCCGAATCGCATCGGCGCGAGGACGTCCACGTGGTCCGAGACCGCGCCCCAGATCAGGAACGAGATCGTGGTCGCGGCCGCGGTCAATACGCCGATGATCCCTACGTCGGCCAGCGACAGGTCGAGCCTGTCGACGTTGACCAGGGCGAACAGGGGTCCGGCCGCGATGAAGCCGCCGCCGAAGAAGCCCTGCGCGAGCGCCACTCGCCCGAGGGTCGGGCGGCCGCGCATGGCGGCGATCGATTCGCGGGCCGAGTAGGCGGCCGGGGCCGCGGCCGCCGAGGCGCGGAACCACCAGTACGCGAGCGAGCAGGCGGCGCCCACCAGCCCGGCGAGCGCCACCGCCGGCGGCCCGCCGATCCGGTCCGCGAGCACGCCGCCGATGAGCGCGGCCGCGGCCGCCGCGGCAGCCCGACCGGTGCCCAGGAACCCCACCACTCTCCCGCGCATCCGGGCCGGGTAGGTGGCACCCCACAGCCGGAGCTGGAATGGCGAACTGAACGAGACGCTGATCCAGAAGACGAGGGCGACCGCGATGATCACGACCGCCGGCGAGATGACCAGGAGGAGGACGAGCGAACCGGCACCGGCCATCCGCAGCAGGGCAAACTGGCGCGCCGTCTGGGGCCCGATCCGGCCGGAGAAAATGCTGAGCAGGTTGGTCAGGAACGGGGTGGCCGCCAGGACGGCCAGGCCGAGGGGTTCGAGGCCGCCCCGCCGGGCGATCGTCGGCAGCAGCGATGACACGAGTGCGCCGGCGATGCCCAGACCGATCGCGGCGGCGAGGTCGAGCGACAGGTTGCGCGAGATCGGTCGCAGGCCCTCGATCGAATCGCGTGACGGCAGTCTCACCAGGGCACCTCAGACCGGCCCAGCGGCCTGCGAGGTCAGCTGACGGGCTCGGCGATGGGCTCGCCGTCGCGGTGGACCCGCGATACGCCCCGGAAGGGTGGTTCCCCCGTCCTCGGGCAGAGGTTCGGCCGCAGGCGATCGTAGCATCGCGGGCGGCGACGGTCTCCGGGCGAGACGCGGTCCCGGGAGCCGCTGTGCGCGTTCGGCCCCGATCGGGTGCGCTTCGGTCAGGATCGAGAACGGGAGCCGGCAGGAGGCTCGGTCTTCAGGGCCGCCCGCGCGCTCGACGAGGCGGTCAGTTCGACGCCGGGGAGAGGGTCAGGAACTCCTGCCTCACGTCGGGTGCCTGCTCGAGCTCCTGCAGTGCTTCCTCGAGCTCCTGGACCAGGCCCATGGCCGCGTCCCACGATGGACTGCCTGGCGAACACGCATCGGCCCGCCGCCGGGCGATCAACAGGTCGAGGTCGAGGCTGAGGTGATCGAGTCTGCGCTGGTGCATCTGCGAATGATCGATGCGAGGCGTGCCGGTCGCAGCGGGCCGTCCGTCACGATCTGGGCAGGTCAAGCGACCCAAGACGCCGCGACGAGTGGGGAAACGCGACGGAAGCATCCCTTTCTCTGTGCTAGCTCAGGCTGGCGACGGCCAGGGCCGGAGGAGCGCGGCGAAGCGCTCGGCCCAGTAGCGCTGCCAGGTCCTGTTGAGCCGGAGGAGGCGGAGGCGGACGAGGGCCGACACGACGCGCCGGAACCAGCTC
>JACQEF010000202.1 GCA_016200745.1 Chloroflexota bacterium
CCGCGCGGCGGCGTCGATCGAGGGCGCCCTGGCGTCGTGCGACGTGATCGGCGGGACGGCGCCGGCTCGGGTCGGGGCAGCCCTCGCGGCCGCGCGCGCCCGCCTCGACCGCGAGGTCGCCCGCTAGAGCTCGGTCGTCGAGGCGATCGCGACGTCGCGAACGAGGTGCGGATCGCGCGCCCAGGCGGTGGCGACGACCACGTGCAGCCGGGCGTCGCCCCGGCCATGCCGCGTCTCGACGGTCGGCAGCCAGCGTCGCGGCAGCTCGCCGCCGAAGTCGAGCTGCCGTGCCTCGCCCCCGAACGTCCCTTCGCCGGCCAGCCGCCCGACCCACAGCGGGATCTCCTCCTGGCGGCCACCGCCCACCGTCGAGCGGGCGTGGACGCGCAGCTCCAGCCGTACCTCCTGGACGTTGCGCGACCCGGAGGCCTCCAGCACGAGCCGGCCGCGGAATGCGGAGCCGACGCACAGCGGCACCGGTTCGAGCGCGATCGAGCCCCGGATGCCATCCGCCTCGACCGAGGCCTCGGGCCACAGCGCGAACTGACCCAGGTCGATCACGCCGGCCCGCAGCGCCGCCGTCGGCTGGAGCACCACCACGGGCAGGCTGACCTTGGGATCGAAACCGGGCACGTCGAGGTTGGCTCGCACCTCCCAGTCGACCCGCAGCTCGGTACCGTCGAAGGTCGGCGGACCGAGCGCTGGCACGGGGATCTGGAACGGGACGTCGCGGACCTCACCGGCCGCGAGCGACGTGGGACCGAGGACGGCGACGGGCACGTGTGGCAGATCCTCGTGGGCGGTCCGCGTCTCGGTGTGAGGGTGGCCCTGCGCGTCGGTCGAGGTCTGGTCGTACCGCCACGTCTCGACGCCGATCAGCGTCACGCGGGCCTCGCGGAAGTCGAGCGCGCCCGCCCCGCCGATGTGCAGCCGCCCGTCGACCAGGCGTCCCGGAAGGAGATCGCCCCGGTCGAGCTCGACGGTCAGTGGCGGTTCGCCGCCTGAGACCTGCGCGACCTCGCTCATCGTCCGTCCATGATGCCGGCCCCGCGTCGCCCGGGTCTGGCGGGCAGGCCGGCCGGCGAGGATCGGGGAGACGCGTCAGGAGCATCGGTCGTCACCGTGGGGGTCCATCGGTCGCCTGACCGATGACCGATCGTCGAGGCGCCGCGATCGTGCAGCCACGACGCCAGCCGTCCCGCTGGCAAGAGGAATGGAGGCATTGGATGGCGCAGTTCATGGATGTCCACAGCGGGTTCGTCGGGGTGACGGCCCAGCAGCTCAAGGAGGCGCACGAACGCGACCTCGCGATCGAGAAGGACGAGGGCGTCCACTTCCAGACGGCCTGGCTCGACCCCGAGTCGGGCAAGGTGTTCTGCCTGTCGTCCGGTCCCTCGAAGGAGGCCGTGATGCGTATCCACGAGCGCGCCGGGCATCCGACCGCCGAGGTCTACCAGCTGACGGTGGAGGTCTAGCGGGCCGACGCTCGCTTCATGACCTCCGACCACGTCCGAGCAAGGAAGGACACACCGATGCACGCATTGATCACGCGCCGGCTGGCCTCGCGCTGGCCCATGCTCGTCGCCGGGGCCGTCGTGGCCCTCACGGTCCTGATCGTCCCCGTGGCCGCGGCGGCCGACGGTCAGTCGGAGCTGTCCGCCGCCCGGGCGGCCACCGCCCGCTTCCACTCCCTCGACGCCGCGCAGGCGGCCGGCTATGTCGGACTCGTCGCCGACCTCCAGGGCATCACCTGCATCGCCGACCCTGGCGGATCGGGCGCGATGGGCGTCCACTACCTGGACCCGAGCCTCGCCCCCGAGCTGTTCGACCCGAACGCGGTGTCGTCGGTCGACGCGGCGACACCTGAGCTCCTCGTCTACGCACCGGGCCCGGACGGCAACCAGCGCCTGGTCGCCCTCGAGTACCTGGCGATCAAGTCGAGCTGGGACGCGACCCACGCCGCGCCACCGTCGCTCTTCGGCCAGACGTTCAGCACGACGCCGGCCGGCAACCGCTTCGGCCTGCCCGACTTCTACAGCCTCCACGCCTGGATCTGGGATCCGAACCCGACCGACCTGTTCGCGCCGTGGAACCCGCGGGTGAGCTGCCCGAGCTGAGCCGCCCGCTTCAGGGGTGGGACGCCGGGGCCGGCAACGGCCCCGGCGTTCGCGTGGGTGGCGTGGTGGCGCGGTCGGCGACCCGTCAGCGGGCCGCGAGGGCACCCGCGCGCCCGACCGGTCCGTCGGCCGGCGGCCGGGAGATCGTGGCCACCCAGCTGGCGATCTCCGCCCGCCGGGCGACGCCGAGCTTGGCCAGGATGTGCTCCACGTGGGCGCTCGCCGTCTTCGGCGCGATGTCCAGCCGCTCGCCGATCTCGCCGTTGGTCAGGCCCTCGGCGATGAGCCGTGCGACCTCGAACTCGCGCACCGTGAGGGGCCGCCACGGTTCGTCATCCGTGCCGCGGGCGCGGCCGGACCGGCCCAGCTCGTCGGCGCGGACGAGGAGCGGCTCGCTGCCGAGGCGCGCCGCCGTGTCGCGAGCGGCTGCCAGGACCGAGGCTCCCTCGGCGTAGCGGTTGGAGCGCATGAGGCACCCGACGAGATCGAGCCGAGCCCAGGTCGCCTCCCAGATCCGGCCCCGCTCGTCCCAGCCGCGAATCGCTCGCTCGAGCGCCTCGCGTGCGGCCGCGAGCGACCCGCCCGCGAGGCGGACCAGCCCGTCGGCGTGCGCGAGGGCGGCGCCGGCGATCGGATCCCAGCCAGCGAGGTGGGCGCGCATCCGGGCGAGCCACTGCTCGGCATCGGCCGGACGACGTGCCGCGATGAGCGCTCGGGCCCCGGTCACGACGAACGGGATGAGGAGCGCCCGCTCGCCAGTGTCGGTCGCGATCGCCAGGGCCTCGTCGCAGCGTGCCGCGGCACGCTCGGAATCGCCGGCCACGAGTGCCGTCTCGGCGAGCGCCCAGAGCGGTGTGAGGATGAACTGGGCCTCACCGATCCCGCGCCCAACCGCCAGCGATTCCTCGAGCCACCGGTTGGCCTCTTCGAGCCGGCCGCGCCCGAGCGCGACCAGCCCCACGACGTCGAGCGAGCCGATCGTGCCCCGCGCGCAGCCACGATCGACGAGCTCGTGGCGGGCACGCTCGTCGGCGGCGGTCCACTCGCCCGCGCCCCAGTCGAGCAGCGCGGTCGTGGTCGCCATCATCTGCCGGCAGTGGGACTGCTCGATCGCGTCGGCGTACTGCAGCCCCTCGCGGAGGGCAAGGTCCGCTGCCCTTCGATCCATCACCCGCGCCGCCATGATCGCGAGGTTCCGGTAGCCGGTGACGCCGACGCTCTCGTAGCCGGCGTCGCGGGCCGCCCGCGCAGCCCGCATCCCGTCCGGGATGCCGGTCTCATAGCGGCCGTCAGCGATGTCGATGCGGGCTCGGGTCAGGTCGTTCTCCAGCTCCGTCTCGCGATCGCCGAACCGTCGGGCGATCTCACTGGATGCGTCGAGGTCGGCTCGGGCCGCGTCGAACCGCGACTGGAGGAACCGGTCGTTCGCGCGGACGCTCAGGAAGTACGCCTGGGCCCGCTCGCGCTCGTCGCTCGGGGGAAGCTCGGCGACCTCCGCGAGCGCCTGCTCCGTCAGGCCGGCCACGTGGCCGGACGGTGAGCCGTTCCGCCCGGGCAGGACCGCCATGAGCACGAGCATCTCCGCGGCCAGGAGCGGTTTGCTCGCCCGGAGATACAGCTCGCGGGCGTGTCGGCCGGCTTCGCTCGCCTCCTCGTTGTGCTCGATCGCGGCCGCGGCCTCGCCGTACCGGGCGTACAGGTCGGCCTGCTCGTCGATCGACAGGTCTTCCGGCATGTTGGCGATCGCCCGCTGGTACAGCTCGAACGCCTCGTGGCGGGCCGACACGCGCCCCGCCTCGCTCGCTCCCGCCAGCGAGGCGCGGAACGCCTGCGGCCGGAGGCCGGCGCGCTCGTAATGAAGCGAGGCGTGGATGACGCTCGCGTTCTGCAGGCTCATGCCGAACTCGGCCGCCTGGGCGTGGAATCGGCGGAGCTGGGACGGCGGCAGGGCATCGTAGATGGCGTCCCGCAGGAGCTGGTGGCGGAAGTCGTAGTAGCCCTCGTCGACGAAGTTGAACGGTCGCAGGATGGCGGCGTCGACCAGCTCCTGGAGCGACGGCTCAAGCTCCGGGAGCGGCCGCCCGACCATCCCCGAGATCACGTCCGGACCGAAGCAGCGCCCGACGACCGCTCCCGCGCGGGCGACGATCCGGGCATCGGGCGACAGCCGGTCCACCCGGGCGAGGACCGCGTCGGCGATCGTGTCCGGGACGTGCGCCTGGCGGATCGCCTGGCCATCGAGCCGGCCGTTGCCGTCGAGCGCGCCGAGGAGCTCCTCGATGTGGAGCGGGATCCCGTTCGTCCGCTCGTGGACCGCCTCGACGACATCGCGCGGGGCAGGCAGCTCGCCGCCCAGGATGAGGGTGGTCGCCATCGCGGTCTGGTCGAGGGTCAGCGGCCGGAGGCGGACCTCCTCGGCCAGCCGCTGGCTGACGACGCGGGCGCGCCACTCGCGGTGAAGCCCGTCCGCCGGGAACTCGTCCGGCCGGTAGCCGGCGATGAGGAGGAGCGGAACCTCCGGCACGTGCCTGGCGAGTTCGCCGATCACCTCCAGGCTCATCTCGTCGGTCCAGTGGAGATCGTCGAAGACGAGGAACGTCGGCCGGTCGATCGCTTCGATGATCCGGTCGGCGACCCCGCGCACGATCAGCCGGCGCGCGCCGAGCGCGTCGCCGTCGTGCCGCCCGTCGATCGTGCGAAGGTCCTCCCAGAGCGTGCCCCACGCCGGGTTGCCGCGCAGGCCGGCGATCAGGTCCTTGATCGAGGCGAGCGGGACGAGGTGATCCTGTGGGGACACCATCCCGCCGTCGACCCGCAGGCCGGCCGCCTCGGCCTTGTTGACCGTCGAACGGATCAGGCGCGTCTTGCCGAGCCCCGCGGAGCCGGCCAGGAAGACGGTGTGACCGCGGCCCCTGGCCGTTTCGGCCACGAGGTGGTCGACCAGCTCGAGGAGATCGTCCCGACCGACGATCACGGGACAGAGCATCGAACCGGCGCGTTTCATTGACGGAGTCTACGGGGCGTGCACAAGCGGGCATCGGTCATTCGACCGATGGGCGATTCACGCTCGAATGGGCTTCGGGAAGGACTACCATCGTCGCGTGCTGACGCTCGACGTGATCCGCTCCTGCCCGAAGGCGCTCCTGCACGATCACCTCGACGGTGGGCTCAGGCCGGCGACCGTCATCGACCTCGCGGCCGAGTACGGCTATGACGGGCTGCCGACCGGCGACGTGGACGAGCTCGCCGCGTGGTTCCGCCGGGG
Organism: Chloroflexota bacterium; assembly: GCA_016200745.1. Classification (GTDB taxonomy): domain Bacteria; phylum Chloroflexota; class Limnocylindria; order Limnocylindrales; family CSP1-4; genus SPCO01. The sequence goes on from JACQEF010000202.1 coordinate 5,383, forward strand.
TGCCGACCGGAAGAGCCTGGAGCTCTATCTCGAGACGTTCACCCACACCGTCGGCGTCCTCCAGGAGCGCGACGCGATCATCCGCGTGGCCGCCGAATGCGCCGAGGATCTCGCGGCCGACGGGGTGGTCTACGCCGAGGTTCGCTACGCACCCGAACTGTCGACCGAACGGGGGCTGACGCTCGACGAGGTCGTCGACGCCAACCTCGAGGGCTTCAAGCTCGGCGCGGCCAGGGCGGAGGAGGCCGGCCGGCCGATCGTCATGAAGATGCTCGTGACGGCCATGCGCCAGGCGGCCCGCTCGGTCGAAGTGGCCGAGTGCGCGGTCCGCTGGCGCGACGCCGGGGTGGTCGGGTTCGACGTCGCCGGGCCGGAGAAGGGCTACCCGCCGACCCGGTACCTCGACGCCTTCGAGTACATCCGGCGCGAGAACTTCCACATCACGATCCATGCCGGCGAGTCGTTCGGGTTGCCGTCGATCTGGGAGGCGGTCCAGTTCGCCGGAGCGGAGCGGCTGGGTCACGGGGTCCGGATCGTGGACGACATCACCGAGCTGCCGGACGGTTCGGTCGAGCTCGGCCGGCTGGCCGCGTTCGTCCGCGACCGCCGGATCCCGCTCGAGATGTGCCCGACCTCGAACGTGCACACGGGTGCGGCAGCGTCCGTCGCGGAGCACCCCTTCGACCTGCTCCGGCGTCTCCGCTACCGGGTGACACTCAACACCGACAACCGGCTGATGAGCGGCGTGTCGCTGTCGAGCGAGTTCGCCGCCGTCGACGCGGCGTTCGGGATCGGCCTCGGCGAGATGGAGTGGCTGACGATCAACGCGCTCAAGAGCGCCTTCGCGCCGTTCGACGAGCGCCTGCGGCTCATCAACGAGGTCGTCAAGCCCGGCTACGCCCACGCCCGATCGGAGCAGGCCCGGGTCGTCTAGGGGTCGTTCGCGCGCGAGCAATCGCGAGGTCGACGCCGGCGCCCGGCCGGTGGCCCGGAAGCCCCTCAGCCCTGGCCGGCCGGCAGCCCCACCACGAACCGGCTGCCGCCAAAGCCGTTCGGCTCGAGGTAGATCCGCCCGCCCATCGCGTCCATGAGCCGGCGGGCGGCGAACAGGCCGATCCCCGAGCCGCGGCTGCGACCTCGCCCTTCGATCCGCACGAACGGCTCGAAGACGCTCTCCCAGTCCTCGATCGGCACGCCCGGTCCGTCGTCGGTGACGTAGACCTGGATCTCGCCACCCAGACGCCAGACGCCGATGCTGACGCCCTCGGCACCGGGCGCGTACTTGGATTCGTTCTCGAGGAGCTGCTCCAGCACCTGCCGGAAGCGGGCCTCGTCGCCGACCGCCACGAGCCGATCGTCCGGCCGCTCCCAGCGGATCGGGTGCGGCCGGAGCAGCAGGCGCAGCGTCTCGACGGTCTC
>JACQEF010000203.1 GCA_016200745.1 Chloroflexota bacterium
CGAGGTCCTGCACGTCGGTTCGGCGAGCCGCGATCTCGCCGCCGACGACCCGCGGGGCTGGCGGCTCGGGGGCGGCGTGGCCTACGCGGCCCTGACGACGGCCCGGCTGGGTCTCGGTACGGCGGCCGTCATCGGCGCCGATCCGCTCGCCGCCACGGCCGCCGAGCTCGACCTGTTGCGCCGGTACGGGGTGCAGCTGCGCGTCGTACCGCTGGCCGAGAGCCCGGTGTTTCGCAACGTCGAGGCTGCGGCCGGCCGCAGCCAGACCTGTCTGGCGCCTGGACATCGGCTGCCGGTGGTCGATCTGCCTGCTGCGTGGCTGGCGTCGACGGCCTGGTCGCTCGTGCCGGTCGCGGGAGAGCTCGGCGACGAGTGGGCGACGGCCGTTCCCCAGGGCGTGTTCCTCGCCCTCGGGTGGCAGGGCTGGCTCCGGAACCTGGTCGCCGGACGCCTGGTCGCCCGCCGTTCGCCAGAGCGGTCGGAGCTGCTGGCGCGCGCAGACCTGGTCGGCGTCAGCCGTCACGACCTCGCCCCGGGGGCACGGATCGCAGACTTGCGGCCGTTCCTCCGGCCGGACGCGGGCCTGCTCGTGACGGACGGCGAGCGGGGCGGACGGCTCGTTCGCCCGGCTGGCGATACCGCCGGCGGCACGTGGCGCTATGCCGCGCACCCCGCCGATGCCGAGGTCGATCCCACCGGGGCCGGGGACACCTTCCTCGGGACGCTGGTCGCGTTGTCCGTGCGCCCCGCGCTCGCGGGTGGCGGGAAACCGTCGGTCGGCCGAGATCTCGCCTTCGCCGCCGCCGCGGCCTCGCTCGTGATCGAGGGGCCGGGACTGCTGGGCGTCCCCGATCGGGCGGCGGTGGTCACCCGCAGCCGGCGGGGCGAACCGGGCTGGCTCGAGCCGTCCGGTACGGACGATTAGGCGACCGACCGCCGTCCGGCGATCGACGACCGCCGGCGCAGGCGCCGCAATCGCCCGAGGAGGTCTGCCTCGAGGGCCGGTTCCGGCCGGCCCAGCAGTCGACGCCGCTCGACGATGGCGAGGCCCCTGAGGGTGGCCCGAGTGGCCGCCTCCGGGTCACGCAGCCGGTGCTCCTCGACCTTCGCAAGCTCGATGCTCGCCACGATCGCGGTGCGTCCGACGCCCGCAGCCAGCGATTCCCACGCTTCGGCGGCCTCGGCATGCCGGCCCAGCCGGCGGAGCAGATGCGCCCGATCGATCGCGATCCGCTCCCGGCTCCACGGGACATGGAACGCCGCGGTCCGTGGCGGACCGAGTCCGTCTGGCGCCCGGAGCGGCCGGCCGCCGAAGTCGGGGCGCGCCTTCGGCGACCACCACGGCTCCTCGCCGTGCCGCGACGGGGTCCCGCCGGTTCCGGGGTCGCCGCCGGGGCCGACCGTTTCGGCACGCGCGGCGGCGTGGTCGAGACAGGCCAGGGCCTCGCCCAGGCGATGCTCGCGGGCGAACGCGCGGGCCAATCCGGCGAGGTCGCCCGCCGGTGCCTCGAACCGCCGGCCGGGGTCGCCGAGCTCGACGTCGAGATGGGCGAGGAGCCAGGCGAGCGATCGAACGTCCTGGTCGTTGTGGCGGACCACCTCGACCAGTTCGTCCGGCAGCCCGGTCCGCAGGAACCGCAGGTAGCGGCCTGGGATCTCCCAGCCGTCGACGTCGCCGATGCGATGGAGGCCGAGGAGCTGCGCCTCGGCGGTCCGCAGCCTGGCGTCGTCCATCCGGTGCCGGAACAGGCGCCGAACGATCGGGAGCAGGTCGAGGTGGCCGGCGTGCACGGGGGCAGCGCGACTGGCGAGCCGGAACCGCGCGACGAGCAACGGCCAGTCGAACCCGCGGCCGTTGTACGTCACCAGCCAGGCCGTAGGAGCGATCGTGGCCGCCAGCGCCGTGAGGAGGGCGCGCTCGTGGGCGTGGTCGGGTAGCAGCAGCTGGACCTGCCGGAACCGGTCGCCCTCCCACCAGCCGAGGCCGATCAGGAAGGCGACCGTGCCCGCCGCCGTCGCCAGCCCCGTGGTCTCGGTATCGAGGCAGACGAGCGGTGCCGTCGGGGGCGGCTGACCGGGCAGCCTGGCGAGGCGCTCGCGGTCGACGGGGATCGAGCGGGACGGGGCTTCGCAGCGGACGACGATCCCCTCGTTCGTCGTCACCACCTCGCCGGCGGTGGCCGCGGCGAGGTGCTCAGCGAGCAGCGCGCTGGGCGTGCTCGTCGCCGGCGGGTCGTCGCTCGCGGTGAGCGTCCGAGCGGCGGCACGGTATCGCTCGAGCCGGCGGGCCAGCGTCGCGCCGCCGTCGATCATCGCGCCGGGGCCGGGCTCGCGACCGGGGCGCCAAGATCGGCGAGCAGTCGCAGGGCGAGGGCCTTGGCGTCGACGTGGGGCTCCAGTCGGGGACCGGTGCAGGCCGGGCAGCCCGCCTCGCAGGCACAGGCGCCGATCAGGTCGGCCGCGCCGGCCAGGAGCTCGTCGTGGCGGTTCCACAGTCGTTCCGACAGGCCCACGCCGCCGGGCATCGCCTCGTACAGGTAGATCGTCGGCGCCTCGTGGTGCGGCGAGCGGATCTGGCTGACAAGGCCGAGATCGCGGGGATCGACCATGAGCAGGACGCTGGCGACCGTCTGGATCGCCCGTCCCGCGGCCGGCAGCGCCACGTCGAGCTCGTCGCGCCGCCAATGGCCGGCGATCCCTTCCGCGGTCAGCCAGTACGCGGTCGTCTGGAGCTCGAGCTCGGGCAGGTCGATCGGGCCCCAGCCGACGTTCTCGTCGGTCAGGAACTTGAGCTTCTTGTAGAGGGTGACCAGGCTGGCGACCATCACCTCGCCGTGCACCCGGCGTCCGCCGGTCGCCGGTGCCTCGGCGAAGACGTCGAGCGGTTTCAGGGTCACCGCCCGGTTGGCGTAGGTGTAGTGGTCGGCGTCGATCTTGTGGACGTAGGCCTTGCGCTCGCCCCAGTCGAGCTTGTCCACGTGGTACTGGACCGATTCGTGGATGTAGATCGCATGCTCGTGGACGAGGACCTGGGCCGAGAACAGGTCGACCTCGCCGAGGACCCGCGGGCGGTCGGGCGTGGTGTCGATGATCACGACGTTCTCGGGCGCGGCGGTCCGCAGCGAGATCTCCGAGGCCGGGAAGTTCTCGCTCGCCCAGTACCAGCGTCCGTCGTCGGCCTGC
>JACQEF010000043.1 GCA_016200745.1 Chloroflexota bacterium
CTCGAGCCGGACGCGGGTGACGGGCTCGGTCATCGGGACCATCCCGGTCTCGATGAGGACCGTCGCGACGCAGATCGTGTTCGAGCCGGACATGGGCGGGTACTCGGTCGGCTCCATGATCACGTAGCCGAACGCGCAGTCCGGCCGGGTCGCCGGCAGGACGATGTTCGAGTGGACGGCGACGCTCCCGCGCGGCTCGCGCAGGAGCAGCCGCCGGATCGAGTCGTCCGCCCGGAGCGCCTGCATCTGCTCGAAGATCGTCGCGCCGGGCGGCGACTCCACGCCGGCCACGACGACGTTGCCGATCTCGCCCCCCGCGTGGCAACCGACGACGGTCAGGATCGGCCGGGCGGACGTCCAGCGGAGAGCGGGGAGGGGATCGCGGTCCATGGCGCGAATGATGCCCTTCGACGCTCGGCCGCGGGGCGGTCGAGGCCGCTGGCGTGCAACTCATCGCTCGGTCACCCAGGCCGTCAGCCGATCCTTGCCACCGTCTTCGTGATGTGTGCCGCCGAACCCGATCCGCCGGTCGTCCGGATCTCGTAGGTGTGCTGCGTCTCGGAGGGAGCGCATGCGAACGGGAACGTATCCGAGCCGCTCGTGCCCGAATAGGAGGCGTAGACGCCGCCGCCATCGATCGAGATGGTCACACCGGTCGCGTGGGAGACGACCCAGCTGATCTCAACGGCGACCGGCAGGTCGTAGCCGCCGCAATCGGCCGTCGCGGGCACCGTGAACGAGACCACGTTCGCCGTCGGTGTGGGCTTCGTCGTTGGCATCGGCGTTGGCCGCGGTGTCCGCGCCGGTGTGGCCTCTGCGGTCGGGGCGGATGTCGGCGTCGTCGATGTGGACGCCGCCTCGGTGGCGGTCGGGGATCCGCCCGCCACGAGCCCGGCTGTCGGGCTGGCAAGGTTGGCGCCGGTGGCGGGGATCCGGGACCCGAGGACCAGCGCTCCAGCCAACAGCAGGGCCAGAAGGCTCACGACGATCAGCAGGATCAGCAGCACCGTCGCGCGCTGCCGCGGCCGGCCCTGAGCCACCTCGACGTGGGCCATCCGCGGATCGCTGCCGGTGCCCATCGCGAATCCTCCTTGAGCCGCGCCGTCACGCCGGCGCCTTGACCGTGACCTGGCCGTACCTTGAGATCGTTACGACCACATGCGCCGACTGGGCCTTGCCGGCCACCGTGATCGAGGAGGTCGAGTCTTGCTTCACGGGCAGGCAATCCGCGTCGCGGATCCAGATCGTGCCGGCGGTGGTCCCAAGCTCGCCGAGGTCCGCCGAGAACGTGTACCTGGTCGCGGCGTCACCCTCGATCGGGTCCTCGCCCACCTTGGCGACGTCCGAGAAGACGACCGAATCGGCGAACCCGCCGGCATTGGCGAGGATCGAGCTCACGTCGATGGCAGGTGCCTCGACCCACGAACTTCCGACCTTCATCCAGCCCTTCGAGCCAACCTGGATCCGTTCGGTCGTGGTCCCGCTGGCACTCGTCAGCTTCATGAGGATGCTGCTGGGACTCTGGAAGTCGATGAGCATCTGGCTGGTGCCACCGCCGGAGAGCTCGCTTGACGAGACCGACTCATACGACGTGGCCTCGGACTGGGCCTTGACGGCCGTTCGGATGATCGAGGTCGGATCCGTCGTGCCGCACGCGCCCGACAAGGCTCCGCCGGTCGCGGTCGACTGGGTCGCACCGGGAGCCGACGACGGGCCGCCATTGGCGGTCCCGCCGCCACACGCGGCAACCGCGCCGATCAACAACACCCCCGCCCCAACGCGCCATGACCATCCACGTGCCACTGTCGCGACCTCCTCCTTCCACGTGCCGCTCCGCCGCGGAGCCATCCGATCAGGGGCCGTCCTGAACGTCATCCGTCAGCCCGCCTTCCGTACAGCGCGAACCTCGCGTCGGCTTCCGCGTCGTTGGTTCCGGCAGCTCGGCCACGATGGCCTTCGCCAATTCCCGGGGGCCTCGCTGCAGAGCCGGACGCGGCCGACGGCGCTTCTCGTGGCGAACCCCGCGCGGCGAGCGTCGCTCCCGGGTCGGTGGGATGGCGGACGCCCGCGGCGGCGGGTTCCCGCGCCGCCGGGCCTGGGAAGCTCTCGCTGAAGTCCATGGCCGGGCACCCTATGGCGACGGGTTTGACGGCCGCATCAGGGGATTACCTACGTTTGTGTGTTGGAGGCGGGCGCGCGCCGAGCGCAGGCGACAGCGGTGCCGAGCGCAACCTTCAGCGCGGGCCCACGCGGTCGCGGGCCCGTTGGCTAGGTCAGGGCGTCCCTGTCGGTGGGAATCAAGACCGTCTGCGCCCGGATCGTCGACCCGTCGACCGGCCCCGTGATGGTGATCGGCAGCGAGGTGATCATCAGAATCCGGGAGACGAGCTGGTAGCCGCCGAGCAGCTTGCCGCGGAGGTTGACGCACCGCGTCGAGAGGTCCATCACGACCGTGTACGTGCCGCTGTTCGCCGCGAACCGAAACTCCGTCTCCGACAGGACGAGCAGCCCATGACCGGTGATGGTGGCGACCCGGCCACCGGAGCTCTCGGGCGAGGCCGATGGCGCCGAGGTCGCCGCGCCCGCGCGTGACAGGACCACAGCCAACTGCACTGAATGACGCCGGGACCGACACCTGGCGGCGCTGGGAAGGAGTACGCATGGTCGACCCGACGAGGGCCGGGGATCGCCCGTCCCCGACCTACCTGACTCCAGACGAGCTCGCGGAGCTCGGCCTCGCCTCGGTGGGAAGCGACGTCAAGGTCAGCCGGGACGTCCGACTGTATGGGACCTCCAGCATCTCGATCGGGAACCATGTCCGGATCGACGACTTCACCGTGATCTCGGCCGCCGAGCCCGTCATCATCGGCAACCACGTCCATATCCATTCGTTCTGCGGCCTCTACGGGCAGGCCGGAATCGTCCTGGAGGACTTCTCGGGCGTGTCGGGCAGGGTGTCGATCTACTCCGC
>JACQEF010000197.1 GCA_016200745.1 Chloroflexota bacterium
CCTCGTACCCAGATGTAGTCGAGACAGGCAGGATCGCCGTCCGTGTCGATCGCCGGCGCCTGGAGCCCCGACGGCCAGGTCACGGCCGGCTCGTGGCCGTTCGCCTCGGCGAAGGCGGACCGGTAGCCATGCGAGCGCATCCGCGCGGCCGCCGGTTCGGCGGGGTTCGCGTTGAAGTCGCCCATCACGATCTGGGCGTCGGTGGCCGCCGCGGCGCCCAGCCAGTCGATCAGCTGCTGCGCCTGGTCGTCGCGCTCGGCGGCGCCGTCGACCTCGTGGTGAAGATGGGTGACGGCCACGAGCACGCGCCGGTCGCTCGCGAGGCCGATGACGGTCCGCAGCGCCGACCGATTGAGGCCGAGGTCGAACCGATCCGCCAGGCCGACGGCCAGCGGCGACCGGACGAGCAGGCTGTTGCCGTACTCCGGGCGGCCGGCCCAGGCTCGCAGGACCTCGTAGCTCCCCTCCCCGGCGGCCCCGATGAGGCGGTCCTGCTGCATCGGGTAGACGACCTCCTGGAGACCGAGGAGGTCCGGTTGGAGCGCGCTCATGTCCGCCAGCAGCAGGCCGAGCCGCTCGCCCCAGCGATCGGCCAGGTTCCGGATGTTGAGGGTCGCGACGTGCAGCTGGTCCATCTCGGCTCCCATCTGGCTCAGGGTTCGGCGGGGATCGGCAGCCCGAACGAGAAGGTCGAACCGACGCCCTCGGTCGACTCCACCCAGATCGTGCCGCCGTGCTGCTCGACGATGTGCCGGGCGATCGCCAGCCCCAGGCCGGTCCCGCCGGTCTCGCCCCGGACGCGCGCCCGGTCCACCTTGTAGAAGCGCTCGAAGATCCGCGCCTGGGCGGCCTTGGGAATGCCGACGCCGTGATCGGCGATCGAGGTCACGACGCGCCCGGCCTCGGCGCGCACCGAGACCGTCACCTCCCCGCCGTCCGGGCTGAACTTCACCGCGTTGTGGAGCAGGTTGACGAAGACCTGGCCGATCCGCTCCTCGTCGCCCTGCACGGACGGCAGCGGCGGATGGCGGTCGACCCGCAGGGTGACGCCCTGGCGGTCGGCGAAGAGCCTGAGCCGCTCGATCGAATCGGTGGCGATCTGGCCGAGGTCGAGCTGGTCGACGGCACCGATCGACCCGCCGCTCTCGATCCTCGACAGGTCGAGCAGCTCGCTGACCATCTGGACGAGATGGCCGGTCTCGACTTCGATCTTGCCGATCCGGTCGCGCATCTTGAGCGGGATCACGTCGGCGGCGGCCTCCGCCTCGCGGGTCAGCGTTTCGGCGAGCAGGCTGACGGTCGTCAGCGGGGTCCGCAGCTCGTGCGAGAGGTTGTCGATGAACTCGGCCCGGATCTGCTGGAGCCGGCGGAGCTCCGAGACGTCCTCGAGGACGAGCCACGCGCCGCCGGCCGCGGACCGGCGCGCACGGATCAGCAGCCGTCGGGCGGCTGGATCCGGCCGGGCCATCTCGCCGACCGCCGAGCCCTGATCGAGCGCGGTCCGGGCGAGGGTCTCCACCTGGGCGTCGAGGAACGCCTCGATCACGGTCCGCCCCATCAGGCTGCCCGGCTGGCGATCGAGGAAGCCATGGGCGGCCGCATTGGCGGCGACGATCCGCAGGTCGCGATCGATCAGGATCAGGCCCTGGGCGAGCCATTCGAGCAGGAGATCGTGATCGTGCCGCTCCGCGGCCAGCTCCTGGGCCGTGCGGTCGGCCTCGTCGCGCAGGGCGTTGACGGCGCCGATCGGCTCGGCCGTGGACGAGGCCCCCGCCGCGGCAAGCATCCGGGCGACCGTCCGGCGACTCCTCCGCAGTCCGAGGAGGGCCCCGGCGAACGCCACCGACGCCACGATCGCGACCAGCCACGGCTCCACGGCGCGAGCATCGCACAGCCCGCGTCGCGTCGTGCGGGTCAGCTCGCGGCGGGCCGCCGGACCCGTGTCGCGGGTCGATCATCGTGAACCAGATCCGGGCGCCAGGGAGCCGTCAGCGCCGCGAACTCGGCCGGCGCGAACGCGTGACGGAGCACGAGCAGGTGCCCCGCACGGGCCGCGGCACGGCGGGCCCGCCGGACGACCGCGGTGTCGAGCGCGGCTTCCTCGACGGCGGCGGCGGCGTCCCGCCCGGCCAGGACCGAGGACACCCGCAGCCCCTCGTCGTCCTGGACCGACACGCCGGGCGGCCAGGGCTCATCGCCCAGCCGGTCGCGCGTGCCGGTGGCCGCCAGACGGGCGACGCCCGCGGCATCGAGCAGCCGCAACCGGCGGATCAGGGCCTGGACGGCGGGACCGTTCGGGCCGTACCGCGGCTGGCCGACGGCGGCATCCCAGCCGCGGGTGAGCCGCTCGCGTGTGCGGTCGCGGAACGGCTCGCTGAGCAGGTCGTCGAGGAACGAGCCGATGACCAGCTCGGTCGCGTAGGCCTCGATCACGCCGCGCGTCCCGGCCCGTCCGAGGACGTCGGACGGCAGTCGCCGCCCGATCTCGGCGTCAACCTGCTCCAGCACGAGCCGCTGGTCCTCGGGGAGGAACCGCCGGATCGTGGCGCCGAACGCGATCGGCGCCGGATCCGCCGCGGCCAGGCGGTCGAGCTCGTCGGCGGTGAGCGACGACAGCCGATCGAGGAACCGGGCGATCGTCTCCGCAGGATCGTCCGCGTGATGCCGGACGTGGCGATGCTCGCGGGCAGCCGCGGCGCGCGCCCTCGCGTCCGGCGCGTGACCGCGCCCGTCGGCCCGGTCCCGGCGCGCGGTCAGCCCCCGCTCCCGGTCGTACCGGGCCCGGAGCCCGGGATCGCTCAGCCAGTCGTGCGCGACGTTGATTCGTTTCGCTCGTTCGAGCCCGGCGGGCCCGGCCACGTCCGGATGGTGGAGCCGGAGCAGCCCGCGCCAGGCGACCTCGACGGCCTCGGGACTCGCGTCGACGGGCAGATCGAGCTGGGCGTACAGGTCGTCGGCCGGAACCGCGGGTCGCGGGGCCACGGTCGCCCGGCCTCAGCCGGCCGCGAGCAGCGCCTCGACGTCCTCGATCGAGCGCGTCGAGCGTTCGCCGGTTGCCCGCTCGGTGACCTCGACGCC
>JACQEF010000044.1 GCA_016200745.1 Chloroflexota bacterium
AGCCGCCGAACGCCTCGGGGATGACGCGCGACGCCGTCCCGATCCCGCCCTTGAACTCGTGGCAGACCATGCCGGTGCCGCCGCCCACGTTGCCCTCGGCGACCGGGCCGTCGTTCGCCGCGGCGAGCGCGGCATCCACGTGGTCCATCGTGACGTGGAAGCCGTCCGTGTCGTTGAGCAGGCCGTCCCAGGTCTCGGCCACCACCGGGAGCGACCAGAACGAGCCGCCCTTCGGGTGTGTCCGGACGGCGTTCCGGAGGATTCCGTCGTGGACGATCCCGACGCTGTGCGTGTTGGTGATCCCGATCGGGCCGTTCAGGCCGCCGGCCTCGCGGATCCACTCGAGGCCCGTCATCTCGCCGTTCCCGTTGAGCCGGTGGCTGCCCGCGTAGACGGTGTCGGCGTACAGGTCGCCGTCGTGGGGCACGACCATGGTCACCCCGGTCCGGATCGGACCGCGCCCGACCACCAGCGGCCCGTCACCGTCGATCAGGGTCGTGTGGCCGACCCGCACCCCGGCCACGTCGGTGATCGCGTTGCTGGGTCCGGGCCGCCCTTGCCCGATGACGATGCCGAGGTCCCGTGCACGCATGCCGGAGATCGTAGCGAGCCGTGACCGGCCGGGTTCGGCCGTATCATCCGGCGGTGATTCCCTCCACTCGAAGCAGCGGACCCGTCCGCCTCCGACGCCTGCGCGATTCCATCGCCGCGACCCGTCCGATCGACCTCGCCGAGGCCTTCCGCGACCTCCCCGGGCTCTGCCTGCTCGAGAGCGCCCGGCCCGGCCGGAACGCTCGCTGGACCTACCTGACCGCCGATCCCGTGGCGGTCCTCGAATCGGCCGCCGCCGGCCCGGACCCGTTCGCCGTGGCTCGCCGGCTGCTCGCCCGCCTGGATCGGACGATCATCGTCCCGGCGGACGCGCCGCGGTTCCTCGGCGGGCTCGTGGGCTACCTCGGCTACGACCTCGGCGGCCTGCTCGAGCGGCTGCCGGCGATCGCGCCGCCAGACCAGGACCTGCCGCTCCTCCGGCTGGCGCTCCACGACTGGGTCGTGGCCTGGGACCGGCGGACCGAGCACGCCTGGATCGGCGGACGCGCGCTCGACGGCGACGGGCACCGGCTCGCCCGACGCCTCGACGACGTCCACGCCCGGCTCAGCGCGTGGCCGCGCCGTCCCGGTGGCGCCGGGCCGGACGCCGCCGCGGACGCGCGAACCGGCGCGCCGGCAGGCGACGGCGGCTCCCCGCTGGCCTTCCGATCGAACCTGGACCGCGGCGCGTACCTGGCGGCCGTGCGGCGCGTCCGCGAGCACATCGCCCAGGGCGACATCTACCAGGCCAACCTGACCCGGCGACTCGAGGCTCAGTTCGACGCGGACCCCTGGGAGCTGTACCGCCGGCTCCGAACCGGCGATCCTTCGCTGTTCTCGGCGTTCGTGGCCCTCGGGCCGAGCCAGCTGACGGGGGCAGGTCAAGGCGGACCCGATCAAGGGGACGCGGCCGCGCGGGCGCGACCTGGCGGAGGACCGGGCGCTCGCGCGCGAACTGCTCACCAGTGCCAAGGACCGCGCCGAGAACGTGATGATCGTCGACGTGCTGCGCAACGACCTCGGTCGCGTCTGCCGGCCGGGGACCGTCCGGGTCCCGCGCCTCTGCCGGCTCGAGCGCACGGCCACGGTCCAGCACCTCGTCTCGACCGTCACGGGCTCGCTCGCCGATGGCCGCGACGCGTTCGACCTCCTGGCCGCATCGTTCCCGGGCGGGTCGATCACGGGAGCCCCCAAGATCCGGGCGATGGAGATCCTCGAGGGCCTCGAGCCGGTCAGGCGCGGACCGTACACCGGCGCGCTCGGCTGGATCGGGCCCGACGGCGCGATGCAGACGAGCATCCTGATCCGGACGTTCGTGGCCGACGGACGCCGGCTCAGCCTGCACGTCGGCGGCGGGATCACCTGGAAGAGCGACCCGGCGGCCGAATGGGAGGAGACCGTCGTGAAGGCGGCTGGACCGCTCGGCGCAATCGGTGGCGTGGAAGTCCGATGACGCCGCGCCACGCCTCGGGATCCGGCAGCGTGTGGGTGGACGGCCGCCTGCTGCCGGCCGACGGCCCGCACCTGTCCGTGTTCGATCGCGGGTTCCAGCTCGGTGACGGCATCTTCGAGACCCTCCGCGTGCGCGCCAGCCACCCGACCGAGCTCGCCGAGCACGTGGCGCGGCTTCGCCGGTCGGCGATCGGCCTCGATATCGCCCTGCCGGACGATCTCGAGGCACGGCTCGCGCGGGGCATCGCCGAACTGCTGGCGGCCAACGGCCTGGACGGCCATGACGGCGACGCATCGGTCCGGATCACCGTCTCGCGAGGCGTGTACCGCGAACGGGGCCTGCTCCCCGTGGCGGGGAGCGTCCCCGCCACGATCGCGATCCAGGCCTGGCCGGTCGTGCCGGCCGCGGCGGACCACCTCGAGCGAGGGCTGCACGTGATCGTCTCCGCGGTGCGGCGCGATCCGGCCAATCCACTCGTGTCGCTCAAGACGACGTCACGCGCCGACTACGTGTACGCGAGACTCGAGGCTCGGCGCGCCGGCGCGGACGATGCCCTGTTCGCGACGATCGACGGCTACCTGTCCGAGGGGACGACGGCCAACATCTTCCTCGTCCGGATCGCGCCCGACGGCATCCGCGAGCTTGCCACGCCGTCGCTCGACTGCGCGATCCTGCCGGGCACGAAGCGATCGTGGCTGCTCGGCTGGGCCGTGCCGGTGGGGCTTCGCCCGATCGAGGGGCGCCTGACACGGGACGATCTCGCCGCGGCCGAGGAAGCGTTCCTGTCGTCGAGCGTGGCGGGGGTCCTGCCGGTCACCCGGTTCGAGGGCATCTCGGTCGGATCCGGTCATCCCGGGCCCTGGACGCGTCGGGCGCGGGCCGATCGGGAGGCGATGATCCGCGGCGCGGCACGGGAGGATCCGCGCGACGCGGAG
>JACQEF010000229.1 GCA_016200745.1 Chloroflexota bacterium
GGTCGTCCTGTTCTTCACCCAGGAGGTGGGCGCGCGGCTCGGCCTGGCAACGGGCAAGGGCCTGATGGGGCTGGTCCGCGAACGCTGGGGTGTTCGCTGGACCGCGTTCGCGGCGGCGATGATGCTCCTGGCCAACCTCGGCTCGACCGTGGCCGAGTTCGCCGGCATCGGGTCGGCGCTCAGCCTGTTCGGAATCCCGCCGCAGATCAGCGCGGCGGTCGCGGCGGTCGTCGTCGTCAGCCTGATCGCGCTGGGCAACTACAGTCGGATCCAGTACCTGTTCGTCGGCATCGGACTGGCCGTTTCGATCGCGTATGTGGTCTCCGCGAACATCGCGCATCCGGCGTGGGACGTCGCGTTCCACAGCCTGATCGTTCCGCAGCTGCAGTCATCGCCGGCCTACTGGCTGATGGTCGTCGGCACGGTGGGGACGACCATCACGCCGTGGGGCCAGGCGTTCATCCAGTCGTATGCCGCGGACAAGGGCCTTCGCGCCGACGACTTGCCGGCCAGCCGGCTGGACGTGTTCGCGGGCGCGCTCCTGACCAACGTCATCGCAGCGTTCATCCTCATCGCGGTCGCGGCCACGCTGTGGACGAGCGGCCAGCGGGACATCGCGACGGCCGCCGATGCCGCCCACGCCCTGCAGCCCCTGGCCGGTGCCGAGGCGAGCGTCCTCTTCGGCGTCGGCCTGCTCGGCGCGTCCGTGCTCGGCCTCGGCGTGGTCCCGCTCACGAGCGCCTACGCGACCTGTGAGGCGTTCGGCTGGGAGACCGGGGTCAATTGGAACTGGCGCGAGGCTCCCGCCTTCTACGGCCTGCTCGCGTTCTTCATCGGGTTCGCGGCGCTGTTCGTGATGATCCCGGGTCTGCCGCTCATCCAGGTCATGCTCGCCGCGCAGGTCCTGAACGCCCTGCTCCTGCCGTTCATCCTCGTCTTCGTCATGCTCCTGTCGGCCGACCGGAAGACGCTCGGCTCGCTGGCGAGCGGCCCGGTCCTCCTCTCGATCGGCTGGCTGGCGACGGCCCTGCTCGTCGCGCTGTCGGTCATTCTCGTGATCACGACCGTCTTCGGCGGGTAGTGTCGGGTTCGTGCCAGCGGACAGACGGCGGCTGTCGTCGAGGCACGGATGCCGAGGCCGCTGATCGTGATCGGCTCGACGATGTGCAGGTCGGCGGCAGCGATGCTCACGGGCAATACGTTCGGAGACACAAGCCCTGTGGTCGCCCCGAGCGAGCCGGGGGGCCACCGCCGGCACACCGGTGAACGCCACGGTTGACGCGTCGCCCGCCGAATCCGTCAACGTTGGTGGAGTGCGCCCGGCCCGTCCGGGATCGCGTCGACACTCGGTTCCCTGAGCGTCACCACCAGCGTGGGCCCGAGTCAGACCCAGGCGCGATCCTCCAAACCCCGACGATCCCGGGCGCGTTGAAGGCCGGCCTGGTGACGCCGTCGGTGTCGACACGGCAAAGCTATGCGTCGGGGTGGTCGGGCTCCCTGAACCGGACGGAGCTTGGGATCGCTGCTCGGGCTTGGGAGGAACACGGCGACCACGAGCACCGCGAGAACCGGGGGGCCCACCAGCACTGATGCGACGACCGCCCGGAACGTGCGCTCGCTCATCTGCTCATCGCCGGCCATCAAGCGCCGGCCGGCCTAGAGGGCTTGGGTCCCCGCATGGAGTGACAGGGCAGTGGCGTCTCCCTCGCCTCGAAGGGCGCTCCCTATTCCACCGGATAGCCTCTGGCCTGCCAGGTTGGCACCCCGCCGGCGACCCACGAGACGTCGGCGAACCCGGCCGCCCGGAGGAGCGACGAGGCAACGCTGGCCCGATAGCCACTGGCGCAGATCGTGGCGATCGGACGATCCCGTGGCAGGGTGTCGAGCTGGTCCGGCAGTTCGCCGGCGCCGATCGAGACTGCGCCGGGGACGTGGCCTCCCTCATATTCCGATGCCTGCCGGACATCGATGACAACCGGCGCCGCGGAACCGCCGATTCCGAGCTGGCTGGCGAGCGTGCCGACGTCGAGCGCGCCGCCCGCCTCGGTCGGTTGTCCGCCTTCCGCCCAACTCGCAAACCCGCCGTGGACGTAGCCGACAACCGACTCGAAGCCGATTCGGAGGGCCTGGCGCACGGCATCGTCCCAGTCTTCGTCGGCATCCAGGAGCAGAACGAGCGGACGGTCCGGATCCGGGACGACCCAACCAAGCCATGTCCCGAACGACGGACCGGCCGGGATCGAGAGCGATCCACTGACGTGTGCTATGGCGTGTTCCGCCGGCGCGCGAAGATCGAGCAGCAGGGCGCCGTCTCGCAGCGCGTCGGCCGCGGCCTTGGCCGTCATCGGTCTGGGAAGGGGAACCGCTCCTCCAAGCAGTCGGGGACCATCCTGATTCATAGGACGCATCCTGGCGAAATACCGCGGCACGGTCGGCTGGCCCGCGAGCAGGGCCCGCGCGAACATGTCGACCTCCATCGGCAGCAGCAAGGGGTCATGGCGACGTTCGAACCCGATCGTCGACCACGTGGTGGATGAGATGTCCGTCGAGCATAGCGAACCCCCTCCGTGCGTCGGATAGACCGCCACCGAGTCCTCGTGCCTGAGAATGACGTTATGCAATGACCTATGCATATCGCGGGCGAACGGGAGGGCGTTCGCTGTTCCAAGAAGGTCTGTTCGGCCGACCGCTCCGACGAGCAGAGAACCTCCGGTCAACATCAGGATCGGTTCTTCGGCTCTCGCGCGATCCGCCACGGTGTAGGTGACATGTTCGGGCGTGTGGCCGGGCGTCTCGAGCGTCGCGAAGCGCAGTGATCCGACGTCGAACGACTCGCCGTGTCGAACGGATTGATGCTCGTACCCCAGGTCCGCGCCGGCGCCGATGACGTGGCGCGCGCCGGTCAACGCTGCGAGGTCGCGACCTCCGGACACGTAGTCGTTGTGAACATGCGTCTCGACCACGTGACTGATGCGCCAGCCGCCTGCGCGGGCCGTGTCGAGGTAGATGTCGACGTCCCGCCTGGGATCGACGACCACGGCGAGACCCGCCCACTCGTCGACGATCAGGGTGCTGAGATGGCCAAGGCCCTCGACGACGAACTGCTCGAGACGCATCTACGAAGGCTACACCGTGTGATCGTCGCCAGCCCGCGCGAAGAAGGGGGCCCCTTCCCGGAGGAAGGGGCCCCCTTCTGATGCCTGATGCCCAGGGTGTCAGCGGACGTTATATCGCTCGACTGGCGACCAGACGCTGTTGGCGTTGTATGGCGTCGGATTCGCGATCGATCGGACATACCAGCTGCCCGCCACGGAAAACCTGAACGTCGTGCTCGCCTTGCCGAGCGAGTTGATGTAGACGTCGCGCTTCGTTACGAACGTCCAGCCGGAGCCGACTCGACGGTAGAAGACGAAGCTTACCTTGGCGGCCGGCAACTCAGGGCGCGAAGGCCGCACCGTGGTCGTGAACGTGATCGACGTCATCCGCGGGATCGACTTGATCGCCCCGAAGTTCGTGGGTCGCAGCAGCGAGATTTGTCGGACAACGGTCCGTGTGGTGTTGCTGGTCCCCGCCGACAGGTCGAGGGTGCCCGCGAACACCGCCTTGTAATAGAGGTTGGTGGCGGGGCGATAGCTGAGGGTCGCCTGGCCCGAGGTGTTGGTGGTCAAGGTGGCGATCGTCACGAAGTTGACGCCATCGCGAGCCGCCTGCAGCGCGAAGTTCTTGTTGGCGCCGTTCTGTCCAAACTGGATGGTCAGCCCGACGGCATTGCCCCAGGTGATCACGCTGGCCGAGTTGGTCAGGGTGATCGTGGCCGCAGGTGCGGTGACCACGAACGAGGAACTCGTCGTTGTGGTGAGACCGGTCGCGGTCGCGACCAACGTGTAAGTCCCGGCCGCATTGACCATGCAGCCACTGAACGTGGCCAGGCCAGCAACTGCGACCTTGACGTTCCCGCCCGTGCATGTGAGGACCGCACCCGCCGGTGCTGCACCGAGCGAAAGCGTGATGGTTGCGTTGCTATTCGTGCCACTCAGGACGGTGTTGCCGCCGGCATCCTGGACGGCCACGATCGGCTGGATCGGGAACGCCTGTGCGGCCACGCCACTTGTCGGCTGTGCCGTGAAACCCAGCTTGGTCGCTGGTCCCGCCGTGATCGCCACGCTTGAGCTGACGGCGGAGGTCAGGTTGGCCGCCGAGGCGACGAGCTTGTAGGGATTCGACGGCGAGGTCGGGCTGACCTTGTCGATGCTACAGCCGGTGAACGATGCGATCCCGTTTACGGCTGTCGCTGAGAGCCCACCGGTGCAGCTGAGGGTCGCCCCGGTAGCGCCGGTACCTGCCTGGATCGAGAGCGTCACCACGGTGCCCTGATCGTGCGTGGCGGTGCTCGAATTGGCGCGCACAGCCACGGCTGGCTGCGAGGACCAGGCAAGGCCGGCGCTGAAGGTCGAGCTCGGCTGGGTTGAGAACGCCAGCTGATCGGCGACGTCGAATTGCGCGCTGGTTGCCGGGGTATAGGACGGATTGGACGTCGCGGTGAGCGTGAAATTGACTCCCGCGGCCGCGAGACGGCATCCGGTGAAGACGGCAAGACCGTTGGATGCCTGCTGCGTTGGCCCACCGGTGCAGGTCAACGACCCGCTGCTCGGAGCGATCGTGACGAGCGTGGTGTTGTCTCCGGTGACCGTATTACCCAGGGCGTCCTGCACGGCAACGATCGGCTGCACCGCGAAGGCAATCCCAGGGATGCCCCGTGCCGGCTGGACGGTGAAGCCCAGCTTCGACGGCGAACCAGCCGTGATGTTGAACAGCGTGCTCGTAGCGCTCGTCAGGCCGGTCGAGCTGGCCACGAGCGAATAGCCGGTGCCCGACTTGTTGATGGAGAGTGTGCTGAATGTGGCGGTTCCGGCAACGGCAGCGACCGTCGTGGTCCCCCCGAGCGTGCCGCCGCCCGGATTCGTCCCGATCGCCATGGCCACGTTCGCGGTGCCGGCAGTCGCATTCCCGCCGGCGTCCTGAATGATGACGGTAACCGCCGGAGTGATCGCCGCGCCGGCGGCTGTGTTCGTAGGCTGCACACCAAACGCCAGCTTTGCGGCCGACCCAACCGTCACGTTGAACGCGGAGCTCGTGGCCTGGACACTTCCGTCGCCGCTCCACGTTGCAACGAGCGTGTAACCCGTCCCCGCCTTGTCGATCCTGCAGCCGCTGAAGGTGAATGTGCCGGGCCCGGCGGCGTAGACCGCGCTGCACCCGCTGAGCGTCCCCGCGGATGGGTTGGTGCCGATGGCCAGCGAGACGGTGCCACCGGCGCCTGCGGGGTTGATGGTCACGACCGGCTGCGTCGCAAATGCCGTGCCGCCTGTCGCACCGGCGGGATTGGTGGTGAACGAAAGCGTTTCGCCCGCGCCCAGGACCGCACTGGGCAGCAGACCCGCCAGCAGGAAGGACGCTATGAGCACCGCCCAGAAGCGACGCGATCCGACGGAGCTAGGTGGCTTGGGTGTCATGGCGGTTCCTCCCATGTGGTGCGATTTGGGCCAACGGTCACACTACGCCCGGGGGTGGGCATTGTCGACCGAAGCGCTGCACGCGGACTTATTCGGCAGCTTCACCCGATGACGGCTACACCGGCGTATATGTTTCCTGGCCTCGCCAATCAGACGCCAATCGCTCTGGACGGGGGCGGGCTCAACGGCTGACGGACCAACGGTACACCGGGCTGAGGTTGTTGGCGAACTCGGCCGTCGACGAGACCCACACGCGCCAGTAGTACGAGCCGGGCTGCGACGGCGTCCAGGTCAGCCGCGCCTGACCGGTGGCGTCGGTGTTTCGGCCGCTGCTACCCGCGTACCGCCAGATCCGCCGGATGGCATCGAATCGGTACAGACGAAACGAGACCGAGACGCCTCGGACGGCCGGCCCGATCGCCGCCGCGAGCTTGACAGATGCACCGACGTTTGCCTTGGAAACGAGCGCGCCACTCCGGACGACGAGCCCAACCGTGCGGCGCACCAGGATCGGGACGTCCAAGGTCGCCGATCCGACACCAAAGGCACCGGCATAGGTGAAGCGATAGGTGGCGTTCGTCGGCGGCGTCACGACCAGCCAGCCGTGTCCATTTATCAGTTCGAGGCTCGTCATCGGGTCGTAGGTCGAGGACAAGGCCGTTGCAGCAAGGACCTGGACCTCGGCCGGTGCCGGTGCCCCGCTGAGTGTCAAATCGATGCGGGTCGACCCACCGACAACGATCGTCCGGGCCACCGGGGCGGCCTCGAGATCTGACGGGGCGAGCGGCACGAACGTCCACGATTCGCGTTGAGAGACGCGGTTCCCGGCCAGGTCCTTGACGTCGCCGATCCTCACTCGAAGGCAACGCTGAACCTTGGGCGCAAGCCGACGACTGTGGTCCCGGGAGCTGGCACGATCGAGATTGCCGAGGGTGAGACCGTATCGAGGGTGACGTTGGTTCTCGCCGGAGCCGACTCAAGTCCTACGCCATTTCTCACCTTCACCCAGAGCGTCTTGAGCCCGTCTCCGGCACCGAAGGTCCATGTCGCGTCGCGGGAGAATGGCTGCCAGTCCGTGTAGGTGGTCCCGTCACCGCTGAACGCCATCTCCGCCACCCCGGACAGGTCGTCGGAGGCGGTCAGCGTCACCGGAACCGTGAGCTGGTTCGTCGAGGTGCTGCCTCCGGCAAGTGAGGCCGACACCACCGGAGGCGTAGGGTCCGGCACCGTCTGCACGGTGAGGCGGTAGTCACCCTCGAGATCGGTGGCCCCGTTCAGATCGATGTAGTAGGTCCCGCCGGATCGCGACGGCCATGAGATCGATTCGGTACTTGTCGAGCCGATTGACTTTGTCAACAACCCGACATTGGACAGCACGCTGGTAGCCGAACTGTCGAACAGGTAAAGGTCGAAGTCAGTTCCGGGGGTTCCGTTCAGGCTCGCCACGATGACGTACCCGGGCGCTACGGTGAGGTTGTAGACGACGTCGTAGATGGCGCCACCCAGGCGGCCGGCCGCGATCGCGCCCGGCAGCGGGATGCCCGGAATGTCGGCGCTCGGGTCGGCCGCCTTCACCACTTGAAGGCCGCCCAAGCCGGCTGACGGGCCGCCGACGAGGAGGGACGTCAGGATGGATGCGACGAGCAGTGGTCGGCGGAAACGCCTGGACGGTGAGGTCATTCGACTAAGGATACCTACAGGTATCGGAAGGCCGGGACGACGATGCCGTCCCGGCCTTGTCTTGCTGGGGTCCTTGGAGTCCGGAGGATCAGGACTCCAAGTGTCTGGCTAGGCTACGGGATCCAGCGAGCCTGGCGCGACTGCGTCCAGGTTCCACCGGAGACGTTGTTGGCTCGGTACGACTTCCAGGTGGCCGAGCTCTGGCGGATGTAGTAGTACACAACGCCGGAGGCATTGGCCACGCGCAGTTCTTCGCTTCCGATCTCGATCTCCATCGGCGCCACCTGGCGATTGCCGAATCCGTTCACCACGCCAATCCCGCGTTCTTCTTCATGTTCGTGCTGGCGCTCGTCATCTGGCTGGCGTGGCCGCGGGCGCGCTACTTCGGCAACACCGCCGCGCTCCTCGTGCTGCTTGCCGTGCCGATGTTCCTGCCGGTGGCCGCGCCGGCTTTCCGCGGCGATGAACCCTGGCGCCTCTGGGCCCCCACTATTCCCTTTCTC
>JACQEF010000230.1 GCA_016200745.1 Chloroflexota bacterium
CCATCCCTCGGCGGCAACGCCATCGGGGACCGGAAGTCACCCTCCCGTGCCGTCAAACCGGACGCTGGTCATGTCGCCGATCGTCGGATGGATCGCACTGCTCGTGGGTGCGGCGGTGCTCGTTCGGACCGCGGTAGTGGTGCTAGGACCGCCTCTGGACACATCGGTGTTCCTGCAGCTCTGGGCCACCGCCACTGTTGCGTGGCTTGCCCACGACGAACTCAGGACCGTATGGCGGACACGAGCTGCGTCGAGAATGCAGCAGCTATGACTCATTCCTCGGTCCCGACCGCCATCGACGACCCGGTGACCGCTTCCGTCCCGGACGCTCCTGCTTCCGGGATTCGATCCATCCGCGGACATGAGGATGGGGCGATAGGCCAGTGGCTGGCCAAACGCAGGGTGTCGGCGACTGGTTCCTCGCTCGACGATGTCATGGGGCTTTCCGCCGCCAAACGTGAGGTCCAGTCGCTCATCTCGCGTCTGCGCTTCCCCGACCGGATTCGGGAGGCCGGCGGTGAGCTCCCACGAGCTGTCCTCTTCTACGGACCTCCCGGAACAGGCAAGACGACGCTGGCACGCGTAGTCGCGTCGGCCTTGTCCGAAGGAAGCGCAGGTGATGTCCCGTTCTACGAGCTGAACGGTGGGGACCTGACCGGAGCGCGGCTATTCGCCCTGCGCGACCACTTCGTTGGGCGGACGCCCCTCGCCCGTGGCTACGTCGTTGTCTTCGTCGACGAGGTCGATGCAATTGCGCTCGCGCGCCATCACTACACGCACACACCAGAATCACGGCGCGCGCTGTATGCGCTGCTGGCCGTGCTCGATGGCCTTCGCACTACGCCGAACGTGCTGTGGCTGTTCACGTCGAACTCGACTCCTAGCGAGCTAGATCCGGCAATCACGCGACCTGGCCGAATCGGCTGGCATGTCGAGACGACGTACCCAACTGCCACGGAACGTGAAGTCCTGTTCCGTCATCTCTCGCGCGGCCGCCGATTCCTCGGTGCTGAACCGGATTGGGCCAAGGCGGCCGAGATGATGGGAGCGCGCACCAGCGGAGCCGCCATCCGTCAGATCCTGGACGACGCCATGGCGCTTTCTCTCGCTGACACCGGCGACGCGGCGACAGACTGGCCGCACGTGGTGGAAGCAATTCACCGGCGTGGGCATGTCTCCGATCGCCGGCAGCCGCTGGACGAGCGGGAACGAAAGATCGTGGCCGCACACGAAGCCGGCCACGCCCTGATCGCGACACTCCTTGGCCTTCCCCTGAGCCAGGTCGTGCTTGACGACCTGTCGGGAGGGGGCCACACAGACCTGGATGATCCGAACGCCCATCGCGCTACCGCCCGATCGGACAGCGCGGCGCTCGACATCATGGCTGTCTTTCTTGCCGGCACCGCGGCGGAGCGGCTGATTTTGGACCCGAGGGACGTGAGCCTCGGCAGCACGCAGGATCTAGAGCGCGCGACCGCATGGGCGTTGGCCCGCATCGACGCGGGTATGGACGCGGGATTTCCCTTGCTGTCCAGAGACGCCTTCAACCCCCAACAACCACCGTCGGTACGGGACATGGCGGCGTCCGCGGCAGCGGCAACGTTGACGGGCCAGCGTGTGCGGGTGGAGAGGCTGCTTGCCGAGCACGAGCCCGAGCTGCGGGCTCTGGCCCGCCGGGTTGCAGCGGCCGAGGACGGCCAACTTGGCGGAGACGAATTGCGCCGGGCGCTGCTGGAGGCCGGGTTGCCCGACCCCGGTCCAGTCCAAGAGGATCCGAGCACGCGCCTGTAAACACGCGCCTCTGAATCTGCCGGGCATCCGTCGCGTCGCCTCTTCGGCGGCCCCGCGCCGCCCGCCGCCTCTCCCGCTGTTCCTGTCAGTCCGCAAGGGCGTATCCGACGCACGATCTCAGGTGACTCGCAATTCGGCAACGCGCGCATCTGCCATCATCAAGATCGTGGAAGGAATCGTCCGCGCCAAGAATCCGCCGTCATCGCTGATCTCGCTCGCGACTGCTCGACTTGAGTTGACGCAGGCGACTGATGTCGGGGCCGTGGCGACCCTGGTAGATCGGCTCGAGGTCGTCCGTGTCGCGGCGCGCAAGGCCAGGCTGTCGCTGGAGGCTCAGAACGACTGGGCAACGCTCAAGCTAGAGGCCGAGCGAAAGGCCGGAGGCATGCTCACCGAACTGCGGCGAGCAGGCGAACTGCGCGCCGGCCGGCCGAATGCTGACGAGGAGTCAGCATTGTCAGGCTTCGGGATCAGTCAGCAGCAGTCGTCTCGATGGCAGCGCCTATCGACGGTCCCAGAGGACACCTTTCGGGCCTGGCTCGAGGAGGTGACCGAGTCGGGATCGGAGGTGACCGAGGTTGGGCTGAACGGTGTAGCGGCGCGAATGAAGAACCCAGAACCGCTCTACGTTCGCCCCACGGCCATGCCGCCGGGCCTTGCTGCCCGAAATGTCGTCATCGAAGGGGATTGCCTCCAGGTGTTGGCGACCCTGCCTGGCTCATGCGTCGATGCCCTGGTCACCGACCCGCCGGGAGCGATCTCCTTCATGAACGCCAGTTGGGACAGCGATCGCGGCGGGCGTGACGCTTGGGTGTCGTGGATGACCGATGTGCTCCGCGAGAGCCTTCGGGTGGTCAAGCCCGGCGGCTACGCGCTCGTTTGGTCGCTCCCGCGGACCAGCCATTGGACTGGCTGGGCCCTCGAGGAGGCGGGCTGGGAGATCCGGGACTCGGTAATGCACGTGTTTCTTCAGGGCATGCCCAAGAGTCTTGACGCCGGCAAGGCGCTCGATCGGTTGACGGGCGAGAAGTATCAAGAGTGGGGCGGCTGGGGAAGCGGCCTCAAGCCCGCGCACGAAACCTGGTGGCTGGCCCGAAAGCCGAGCGATCTCAGTGTCGCCGAGAACCTGCTGACCTGGGGCACCGGTGCCTTGAACATCGAGGCCACACGCGTCTATGGCGAGCGCGGGGACGGTGTGTGGGGCAGTTCCAACGAGGATTGCGCGTCCGGTTTCAACGCGTCACCAGAGCGACACGCCTACCGAACTGAGGCGACCGAATCCGCGGAGGGTCTTGTCGGGCGATGGCCGGCGAACCTGGTTCTCTCGGACCGTGTGTTTGACGGGACCATCGACGGCGTGCCCGTCGAGGGAGTTGTCGGGGGCGGAGCCAGCAAAGGAGGCTCCTATCCAACGCAGCGAGGAGTTGGCCGATCAACCAGCTTCGGCGCCGGCCGGCCGACTGCGGGAGGCGCTCGGCAGATGGGCGACGAAGGCGGCAAGAGCCGCTACTTCGTGCTTCCCAAAGCCAGCCGGCGCGACCGAGACTCCGGTGTCCCGGGCGCCCGCCCGGTCCAGAACGATCACATCGCCGTGAAGAGCTTGGCGCTCATGCGCCACCTGGTCCGACTCGTGGCACAGAAGGGTAGCCTGATCCTCGACCCCTTCGCGGGCTCTGGGACCACCGGCGTTGCGGCCGCTCTCGAGGACATCGACTACATCCTCATCGAGCGGGAGCCTGAGTACGTGGCGATCGCTCGAGCGCGGCTGGGCCTGGACAAGGTAGGCGAGTAACTGCGCTCGCCGCTCTATGGGGACCGGACGGATCGAGATCGCCGCGCGATGTCGCCTGATGCCTGGTCCTTGGTGCGGCTTGTGGGTTCGCGGCCACGTTCCCGTTCGATAACGGCTTCGACGACCGCACGCAGCCTCTTGGGCAGGTCTGCGAGCTGACACACGTGGTCACCCTCGACCGGCATGTGGCATGTCCCGCACCGTTTTCTCGCGACCTCGTTGACGGCGGCCTGGGCCGGCTTGCTCAGGATGTGGTTGATCTGCTCGATCTGTCCTGCGGATAGAGGATGTGGCGCGCAACAGCGGCGGCAGTGGGCTGGGCCGCCGCCAACCGTCCAGCTCGTACCGTGATCGGGATGCTGTGACCTGAACTCTGCCTCGATCGGCTCCAAGCGCTTTCGGTAACTCGGCCACGGCTCAGCGTCACGCTGGCGTGTCTCGTCGCCGAGGAAGGGACGACCACAACCTTGGCAGGGCACGCCACCAGCGAACTCTTCCCAAAGGAGGCGATCGTCATCGGTCCACGCAGCGTCAGGCACGTGGCCTTGTGGCTGGTCAGCTTCGATCGGGGACTGGTCAGCGATCGCTCGGACCCGCTCCGTGGCGCGTAGGGCGAGCGACGTATCGCCCAAAGCCGCCAGGATCGGCCGCACCATCCGAACTTCATCGGCCTCCGCCACGGCGAGTGAGTCCTCTTCTTGGAGGGCCGCCTCGTAGCCTTGGGGGTCATCGCGACGGAGTCGCTCGAGACGACGGCGGTGCCAGAACTCGAGGCGGGCAGCCTTCGCCGGCGTGACGGCGGCACAACGCGCTCGGCTATCAGCAAGGATCTCGGTAAGCACTCGTGCCGCGCGCTCCTCGAGCGGCGCCTGGCCGGCGGGCGACAGCAGCCGATCGATCTCGACCGCGATCGCGGCAAGGTCTAGTCGAAACGCCTCCTGGCTGGTCCGCCCGACGATGTAGTTGTCGAGGATCCGGCTCCGAAGGTCGATGAGAGCATCCACAGTGAAGTTCAAGGGCTGACCCTCCTCGTTGAGTTCTGGGTCACGGTCCACGCAGCGACAGACGGCATCGGTCGCTCTGGGGTATCCGTACGTCGACAACGATAAGGAAGCTGGGAGACGATGAGCGCCGAACTCGCCCGGCGCGACGCGGCGGGCTCGGCAAGCTCATGGAGGCGGCCGCGCGACACTGTTGCTCTCGGGTGAAGTCTGTCAGAGGAGGACGACCAATGGCATCCCGGTCACGCCCGCTCGGGCAGGTCGGCGAGACCGATCCTCTCGTCCTCGCACTCGCCGAAGCGGTCCGATCGGCAGTGCGCCGGCGGGTTCAGCTCGTCACCTGGGCGGTCGAGCAGGACGTCGAGCTCGCTGAACCGTGCGCCTGTCGCCACCAGAACCAGGAGGCGGGCTGCGTATGCAACGTCGACTCGCGCTGGGCGCTCGGTGGATGCGCTTGGCGAAGGCTCAACTGGCGGACGGCCGCGCCCCAGGTGGGCCGCCGCCGCGGCGTGTCTGCCGAATGTGTCGCTCAGGTGACCACGACCTTGAGCCGACGACTCCGATCAAGATCATTACGAGCGACGGGACCGAGTTCGGAACGTCCTGGGTTGCGGTCCGAACCAAGCGGTCGGCGAAAGCCGACCACTTGCGCGGGCGATCCAAGCGGCTGGCCTGCCGCCGGGGGCTCATCGTCAACAACTTGTGGCTGCTGGGCTGAAATGACGGACGCGATCATGACCGAGGTGGCCGTCGGCAGGGGACCCGTGCCTTGTGTACGAATGACGCGCATGGGAGCCGGTATCGCAGCCACGGTAGAACCACGGGCCCCTCGTTCAGGGGTGACGGGCTACCTGTCACGAGCGGCGTGTAGGCTCGTCGCAGCCATCCCGCTGGGCGAGGCTGACGCGTGACGACCGAGTCGATGGAACAGATGGGCCCCGAGAGCGTCCCGCCGCGCATTTCGGGCGCCCCCGAGTGGCTCGAGAGCACTCTGCATGTCACGGCTGGCCGCGACCCGCTTGGATTCCAGACGATCACCACAGACCGAATCATCCCGCGGCTCGTGCCAGGCGTTCTCGCGCTCTCCCGGCGCGCGCGCTACTTCTCGTTCTACGCGTTCCTCATCGACGACTACCGGCGCCGCCAGTTGGGCGCCTCGAACAACGGACTTTCGATCTTCATGAAGCGTCGCGAATACGAGCTCGCGCTGGCCGTCGAGCTGTGTCCGGTCGGCCATCGCAACGAGGCGGTCGCGTCCAACGGCCGCGAGCGAGCGGGACCCGCGGTCAGCCGCGGTGATGCGATGTTCGGTCGAAACGAGTCGGTTGACAGCTACCTCGGCGGCTACGGCTTGTACTACCGCAGTCCCATGATCGACCTCGGGCTCGTGGCCCCGCGCGGCACGCCCTTCGGCGAAGGCGAGGGCGCCACGCCCGTTGATGTCCTGTGGCCGAACGACGAGCGGGCCGAAGCGCTCGCAGACGCGTTCCGGGCGGCCATCGGCGACACAGAGTACTTCGGTCGCTACTACGCGAGCCACCACGACATCCCTCGCGAGGTCCTCGTCGACTACGCGCGTCGAGCCTGCCTCTGTCGATTGCCCGAGTTTCCCGATGAGCGTCAGGCACTGCGCCAGGCACTGCTCGTCGCATCTGAGCGCCAGCCAGCCCACGACGTTACCCGTCGGCGCGAGGCTTTCGCGTTCCTGCTATGGCTGGCCGAGCTGGACGAGCGTGTCGTCCGGTTCGACGCTCCGTTCCGCGATCGTATCTGGGACGCCCATGAGCAGGAACGAACGGCGAAGAGCGAGACGCTGCGGACGACCGGCGCTCGGTGGGCCGCCCTCATTGCCAAGGAGTTCGCCCAGGAGGGTATCTCGTCGATCTGGGCTCGGGTGTGCCAGATCGGACTCGCAGCAAGCGGCGCCAGCGGGATCGCCGCAGCAGATCTCGATGAGCGACTCATTGGCCCGCTGATAGCGCCGGTCACACTTGAACCATTCGGTCAGTCGATCGCCGTCGGACCCGAGACGCCGACGGCCACGCTGCGGTCCGGGGTGCTCGCGACCGCGAACGGGCGATCGCTCGAGGAGTTGCGCGGCTGGGCGGTTCGGGACGGCAGCGCGATGGCCGGCCTCGCCCTGCTCCTCGCCGTTGATGGGCGAGTTAGCGCGCTCGGCCAGCAACCGCCAGGTTGGGCTGAGATCGCCTCGCAGGACGGCGAACGCCAGCCCGGGCTGGCGCATCTCGGCCATCGGCTCGCCGAGCATTTGCGGACGGATCCGACGGTCCGCGTCACGATGAGCTGGATCGTGCGCACGCTCGTCCTATGGCCGCACGAGCTGATCGCCTACTCGAAGCTACCCCAGTCGACCTTCCGCTTTCGCTGGGAATCGGGTCGGCTGCGCTTCTACGACCTGCGCCCGGAGCGGTTCGGGATGACCGACGCCCGACGGGATGCGCTCGGACGACTCGGGGCGGACGTGGGTCTGTTCGACTGGACCGCGAACGGCGCCGTCCCGACCACCGAAGGACGGGCGTTCGTCACCGAGGTCTTCGGGTGACGGTCCGCGTCGTGACCGGGTTCGAACGACGCTGGAGCGTGTTCTGGGCCACGACCTACACGTTCGAATTGCCCTTCTTCGAGAGCTTCCTGCTCCCCCGGCTCGGAGAGCCGCCACTCAACGCGACGGTCCTGATCGATGCCCATCGTCATGCCGACGCCCTCCAGGACCTCACGATAGACACACCCTGGCGGGGCGCCCGTGCGAACCGCGACTACCTCATGAGGGGCGTGGCACCCACCAACGGCGCTTTTCACCCGAAGACGTTTCTGTTCGCAAGCGAGCGGACTGGTCTGCTCTTCGTCGGCTCAGGCAACCTGACGATGGGCGGTCTCGAGACCGGCAAGGAGCTGTTCAGCCGGTTCGATGCTGCCGATACCGCCGATCTGCGGGCGATCCGAGGCTGGCGTGCCTGGATGGACGATCTCGTCGCTGCGGTCGACGACCCGGCCGTACGCGACCGCTGGCGCGACGCCCAGGTCCGCGCACCATGGCTTGTCGGACCTGTCGAGCCGGGGGCGTTTGTCTCGAACTGGCGCCGACCGCTGCTCGACACGTTCCTGGACGGGATCATCGGACCAGTCGACGAGCTCCATCTGACGGCTCCCTTCTACGACGAGAAGGCCGCGGCCGTGCGCGAGATCGTCGCGCGGACCCAGCCGCGTCGGATCGACCTCCTCCTTGGCCGAGGCGCGAGTGTCCATGGCCCGGCCCTCCTCGACGTGCTCAGCGAGAGCGGGGCTCGCGTGGCTCTGCATGGCCTGGACCCGGACACGTACGTCCACGGAAAGCTCCTCGGCGTGGTGTGGGGCGATCGGGGTCGGGTACTTAGCGGCTCCGCCAACCTGTCAACCGCTGCACTCCTTCGGGCTGCTGCCGTGGACCAACGGGCCAATGTCGAGTGTGGCTCGATAGCGGACCTTGACCCTCAGAGCGTCCGATCCGCGTTCGAGCCACCGCCGCCTCCTGCCGGCCTCGCCGTCGTCGGGCGCGATGCGGACGCAATCGGATCGCTTCGCTTCGCACCGTCAGAGGAGCGGCGATTTGGTGTCCACCTGCGGTCCGCCGCCTGGCTCGATGACGGCCGCATTCGGGTCGATTTGGCCGTCCCCGTCTCGAACACCGTTCGCTTGTCAAACGGCGAATCGGTCGGCGACCTCGATGGCACCACCACGGTCGTTCCATTCCCCGACGACACGTCTCGTCTGGTATGGGTGATTGATGAGTCGGGTACTCAGCTCTCCAACAAGGTAGCCATCGATGAGCCAGCTCGACTCCGGGCGATCCTCGAGGAGCGCGGCGAGGACGGCGCGCGACCGGCAGGCATCGAGGCCGCCGACCTCGAAACGCCGGTCGGGCAAATGCTGGCCCGGCTGCACGCGGCCTGCATCTTCGACTTCGACGAGACCCCGACGGCGCGGCGGATCGCTCACGCTGCCGACAGTGAGTCCGAGGACCCTGACTTCTGGGATCGCCTCGCTCGCGAGGATCTGCGCCAGGACCCGCGCGTGGCGCGGTACCTGCAGCTTGGCGGCGACACGCCGCTGCTCGACGGTATCTTCCTCGACATCGCGCGGATGCTCGAGATGGTGCCGGGCCTCCTTTCTTTGCACCCGGTCGAGGTTGCCTCAAGCCCCGGCACTGAGCATGGAACTGGAACGGCGTGGACCCCTGATCGAAAGCTCCAGGTACGCTTGTTCAACCTGCTCGAACGATGGTGCGCCGCGCTGTCGGATCCACGATTACAGTGGATCAGCCCGCTGACCCCTGTCGCCAACTTCGCGGCGCTGGTCGGCGCGCTGCGGGAGTGCTGGTCGCAGGGTTACCTACCCGAGCACCGGGTGGTCGCGCTCGTCGGAGTCCTCATGAGCGCGTTCGTGCGCGGCGAGCGGCGCCCAGGGTTCCTGACGCAATTGGCCGATGAGGATCGCAGCTCGGCACTCGCAACCCTCGCCACATCCGCCGCGCCCTCGGTGGCCGCGGCCTTGGTCTTTGTGGCCGTGCGTACATCGCAGAAGGACCTCCTCACTTATCTCTTTGCCTGGCAGCCGGCGCTGGCCGATGGGCTAGCGTCTGGCGTCCTGCGCGCCGACGAATACTCTTCCGCGCTGGTCCACGGGCTTTCCGGGCTGACGATGAGTCCGGCGGCGATCATGGAGCGGATCCGATGGGCGTCGACGTACCTCGACGACGCCCGCTGGAGCGAGACCATCTCTCGGGAGATGGGCTTGCCGATCGCCCTCACGACGAGGCACTTCGCCGCCAAGTTTGGAGCTACGGTCAGCGTCGGCTCCGGCGTCGACCTGCTGGGCGATGCCCGCGTCGTGGAGGTTGTCCGACGGGCCATCGCATACCGCAAGACCGACGGCTGCATCGTCGAGTCGGATGGGAACCGCCTGAGCATCCAGCTCTTGGACACTTTCGTGGCCCGCGTCGATGCGGTGACCGTCGAGTCCGACGGCATTATCACGATCGAGCGCTTGGAAGCGATGGTCGCTTCCGGCGCTCCGTTCTCCGAGCTTGCTTGGACCGACGAGAACGTGGCGTCGTGAAAGACTAATCAGCCGAGGAGGCGGGGCCGAGTTTTCGCCTAGGCCCGCCGTTTCCCGCCGAAGGCCGCCTGCTAGACGGTTAGCGTCAGCCGCGCGTGCTTCGGGTCCGACCTTTGGCGTCGCCAGCCCGATTCCGAGCATCCCGTTGCCGAAATGACGCAGAGGACTCCGCGTGGCCCCGATCCGCCGGGCGGGGACGGATCACACGGATCGGCTACGTCGCCGCGACCCATCAGTCGGCGCCCTCCCCGGTCGGGACCTTCCTCGTTGCGCTCATGCACCGGGTATCGCCCGGACCCCATTGACGGGATGCGTGTTCCGACAAAGGTCACGCGTCGCCCAATGGATGGGCCCACGGTTCTGTACCGAGCCGTATGGAAACGCACTGGTGAAGGAGCCCTGGAAATGCTCGCCTACGCGCTAAGTCGCAACCTCACAGCACAGGTCTTGGGCCATGCTCGGTTGGTCGTTCAACCAGGAGACTGGGAGCAAATCGAGGATTGGATCAGAACAGCCTCCGCCGAAGCGAACGCTTCGATGGCGCGCTGGGATCCGCAAGGGAAGGGCTACACGGTGGAGACGGTGGCCTTCGACCTGGCCCATCTCGCCGCTCGGTCGATCGCTCGGCTGCGTACCCTCCCTGGCTCCGCGAAGTCACCTGTCGAGACCTGTTTCGAGGCGGTGGTCGGCGACTGGGAAGCTCGGTTCAGCGTCCGCCAGGTCGCTAAGCGGGGTGACCTATACCTCGTTCTGGAGGGAGCCGCACCGCATGGCCTTGAAGGTGACCTCCCGGACATCGCGGTCGAGTTCATTCGAGCCGGAAAGCCTGTTCTGACGTGGGGGCCAGCGGGGCTCCTCAATCTCACGCAGCTCGGGCGTGCGTCGTTCCCCCACCCCGGCGACATCTGAGTGCCTTCGCCTTGGTCCGGCCCGCGTTGACGGAGAGCAATGGAAGGTCGTTGTTGCGCCTTCGCCTACGGCGTCCATCAACGCTGGCAGGCGAAGGGCGGCCCGCCGCAGAACTGACGTGCAAACGCCGCTCGGCTCAGCAGCTCGGGTCCCACAACAGACCAGACGGCCTGGTCATCAGAGCCTTGCTGCACACAACACGGGCGGGCCGCCCGGTCCAAGCGGCCACGCGAATGTCGCGCATCTCGCGCAGGTCGCGCCTCCGACGACCCCATGACCTTGCGTACGACCAGCCGCGCGCGTAGGAATTGACTGGAGCCAAACGCAGGGCGACGAGGACGGAGAGAGCATGCCGCAGCTTTGTCCGCCGTTGGCCGCACATAGCACAGAGGGGTGTTCAGTGATCCGCCGTGTCGCTCTATCCATCATCGTTTCGGTGCTGTTGTCCATCGTTCCCCTAGGCGGAACCATGGCCGATGACACCTCGGTGGTGACGTGGACTAGCGGCGAGCTGCCGCTGACTGTGGTTGAGGGCCCGACCCTGGTTATGGATCCCTAGTGGGCCGTTGCCAACCGCTCTTGACGCACAAGGTCGATCCATCGTCATGACAACTCTCCCAAGACGCTGAAGCTCCTTCGTCGCCCACTGACGAGCGATCGGCAACCGGGACGCGCCGCCGGTGGGAGAACACCAT
Source organism: Chloroflexota bacterium (assembly GCA_016200745.1). GTDB lineage: Bacteria > Chloroflexota > Limnocylindria > Limnocylindrales > CSP1-4 > SPCO01. The sequence continues at coordinate 11,304 of JACQEF010000230.1, forward strand.
GCCCTCACTCATTACGAGCGACCCACAATCAGCGGCGATGATGTCGATCTCACCCCGGCCTTCAACCGCCCGGCCTACTGGTACATCCGCGAGACGGACAACTTTCCCACGACCGTTGTGGCTGCCCGCGATCCTGATCCGCTCTTCCGGGTGAAGCTCTTCGATCCCCAAGAAGTTGGACCTGGTATCTCGCCGGGCTACGACCCAGCCACCCGAATCGCATTCGGCGCCGTCGATGGGTGGGAATAGGAGGTCGGCGACGTGGTCATGCCGGAGCTCACAGCGCTGCGAGGCAGGCCCTTCGGCCTTCCCCTTGAGCGCGATCTCTACTTTCGGCCGTGCCGCCTCTCATCTTGTGAGCGTCCGTCCGGGGTCTGATTCTCGGCATCCGAAGGGCCGGCATGTCCTGCCAGTTTCGGGCCCCGTCAGCTTCCATCGGCGGGGCCTTCAACTTCTTGGTGCGCGGGGTCACCGTCACCCTTGACGCACAGTCGTTCTCGACGAGACTCCATCGTGGGCAATCTGATAGGACTCGCTGAGACCGCCGCTACGCTAGGAGTGTCCAAGCGCACTCTTCAGCGCCTGCGCGCACGCCGAGTCGTGCCCTTCTACCAGGTCGGCCCTGGAATGGCGTTGCGCTTTGACCCCACCGAAACCGCTGCGGCCTTGCGCATAGCCACCGCGCGCGAGCAGACTGCGGTTTGTGACGCCAATCTCACCTCCCCACCTGCCACACGTCCGGTACCGGCCCCGCGAGCACCGCTGGGAGGCGAGGCTGCAGGTGGCGGGCGAACGGATCGTGGCGTATGGCGCCGGCGAGCAAGCCGCGACCGACGCGTGGATCCGGCTCTGGTTCGACCGACAAGGGGTACCCTCGCCGCCATCGCCGACCTCGGAACCATCTGACGCACCAGAGACCGTAGGCGAGCTCCTAGACCGTTGGCTGGCTGAGTACGTCAAGCTGCACCTCGCAGGCAGGACGTACGAGACGTACGAGGGTATCTGCCGCTTGTATCTCCGCCCTCAGCTCGGCGCAATGCCGCTGACAGAGTTGCGGGCGAGCCACGTCCAGAAATACATCAACGAGATGATCCACGACGACCTAGCGACAACCAGCATCGCTAGGCACAAGACAACCCTCCAGAGCGCCCTCAGATGGGCTGTGCGGCCGATGGGGTGGCTGGAGCGCATTCCCATGGCTTCGGTGGTCGCACCGACCCCACGGCCCGGCGTGACGGCTCACAACGCCCGTCTGCGCTCGCCCGACGTCATCATCCCCAACGCAGACGAGGTGCGCCACTTTCTGGAGTTCACACGCGGCTCTTGGCTGTGGCCGATGTGGTACGCCGGTTTCACCTTGGGTTTGCGGCCAAGTGAGTTGGTCGCGCTCACCGAGGAGTCGCTGATCTTCGGACCAAGCGATCGCCTCGAGAAGGTGGTCATCAACCGCAAGGCGTACCAGGCGCGGGAGCGCGGCGAGAACCGCGAACGGGTCTGGGTGATCGAGGACCCCAAACGATCCAGCAATCGCACCCTACTGGCGCCACAGGCCACGCTCGATGTGCTGCTCTACCAGGCAGACCGGATGCGCAACGCACGCAAGACCCACAAGCAATGGACCAAGCACTGGACAACGCGTTGGGATAAATGGCTCTTCCGTCGCCCCGAGTACGACGGCTGCCCCTATGACCCCGTTGCCATCCCGTATCACCTAGGACGCGCGTGCGAGCAGGCGGGGGTGCCCCGCTGGAAGCCGAGCATGATGCGGCACTACTGCGCGAGTCAGTTGTTGGAGGCTGGGCTTCCCTCGATCCAGGTAGCCGCGTGGCTAGGACATCGCAACACGATCATGGTGGACAGGACCTACGGACACGTTCTGGAACGCGTCCGCGGCCAGGAGCCGACCGGCGCCGTGATGGACCGGATTCTTGGAGCGGTGGCGTCAGATCTGGCGTCAATCCAGGAATAGCCGGCCACAAACCGCTAGATCCGCGCACGATCCATGTGGTGTTGACGCCACGCTATGCGGTTTAGCAAACCGCTGCACTAGGCCTCTATGCGACCTCTCCGTCGCGACAGCGGGCGACATGCTATCACGGGGTCGGCCTCTTCCTCGGCCGGTGCGGTAGGCTGGCGCGCTGACGACGACATGGAGGATTCGATGACGGCACCCCGGCCGCCAATGTCCCAGGCGACCAGCGAAGCGGCACTCCGAGCGGTCACGATCGGTGAGCTCGCCGTGCTCGGCGGGCCGGTCACGCTCGCCGACTACGACCCGCGGTGGCCGGTCCTGTTCGAGCGCGAATCGGCGAGGATCCGGACCGCCCTGGGCGACCGTGCCCGGCTGGTGGAGCACGTCGGATCGACCTCGGTCCCGGGGCTGGCGGCCAAGCCGATCATCGACATCGTCCTGGCCGTACCGGACTCGTCCGACGAGGCGGCCTACGTCCCGCCGATGGAAGCGGCCGGCTATGTCCTGCGGATCCGCGAACCCGAGTGGTTCGAGCACCGGCTCTTCCGGGGCACGGATCCGGCGGCGAACATCCACGTCTTCACCGAGGGGGCCCAGGAGATCCGGCGCATGCTGGCGTTCCGGGACTGGCTCCGGAGCCACGACGACGACCGGCTCCTGTACGAGCGCACGAAGCGCGAGCTGGCGGCGCGCGACTGGAAGTACGTCCAGCACTATGCCGATGCGAAGTCGGACGTCGTCGCGGAGATCATGGCGCGGGCCGTGGCCGACGTCACCGACGAGGGCTGACTAGGCGGGCAGGCCGGCCCGAGGCAGCCGGCCGGCGAGGCGGAGGATGCCGAGCGCGGCGACCGTCACCAGCGGGTTGGTCCGGGTCGTCCCCGACGGGCCCCAGTCGGCGAACGTGGCTCGGCTGGCGACTATCGACCGGGTGGAGCCGACGCGGTCCTCGAGCGGGAAGCCGCCGTCCGGGAGCCGCTTGGCCTCGAGCAGGTCGAGCGCCTCCGCGCAGCGAGGATCGTCGAGCCGGCCCAGCTCGGCCATGACCTCGAGCGCATACAGGACGTCGTAGAACCGGATCGGGTACTGGATGCGGTCGGCGGGTCGGCCCCAGTCGGGACGGATGACGGCACCGTCGCGGCGTCGCCACACGAGGCGGCGCGACAGCAGCAGCTCGGCCGCGCGATCCGCAGCCAGCTGCGCGCTCGGGTGCCCGGCCCGGACCGCATAGGCATGCAGGGCCCGGGCCGGGATGGCGGTCTCCTGGAACGAGGACGTGCGCGCTTCGGGCCGCTTGTCGCAGTTCCAGCCGCCGTCGGGCCACTGGAAGGCGACCAGGCGATCGACCCAGTCGGCGGTCCGCTCGTCCTCGAGCCCTAGGCGCAGGGCCGACCAGATCGCGTTGCCCTCCTGCGACGCACAGCGGCGGACGCGCTCGGGCTGGTCCGGGTAGACCGTCGTTCGGGGCGGTTTCAGGTGGGCGCGGTCCGAGAGGTAGGCGTCCATCTGGCGCTTGAGCGGAAGCAGGCCGGGATCACCCGGCGGGTAGTCGATCTGGGCGAGGCAGACCAACGTCCAGTGCGGTCCCTGGAACTTGGCGTACGCGTTGAGCGGGATCGTGCCGTCCTGCAGGCGATGGGACAGCAGGGCGCGGGCTCGCGACGAATCGGCGATCGAGGCGCGGAGGCACGCGGTGGTCGGATCCAGTTCGTCGGTGCCGAGGACCCGGGTTCGCGCCTGGTAGGCAACGACCGCGTCGTCGGAAGCCGCCAGCCGGAGCGCGATGGCGGGGTCCGAGCCGGCCCGCGGCGTGGTGGCCATGGCGGCGAGCCTGTGGCCGTGCCGATGGAACGGCAAGAGGCGTTCGGCCCAATCGTGGCGGGCACGGACGGACGCGCGCGGCAGGTCGGCCCGGCGCGAGTCGTTCGCGTTGACATCGACGGCGCCAGTGGCTACCGTCCACCCACGCACATGAACCGATTCTTCTACTTTCGATGCCCGGCATGATCGCTTCCGGTCGCTAGACCGGGGCACACGTCGTGTCGGGCGAGCGAGGCAGAGGTTGGACCTCTGCTTTTTTGTTTGGCCGAGCGACCGACAGCAGCGGACTGAGGAGACACGAGCGCGATGTTCGTCGTGATGGTCGTCGGTGCCGGCGAGGCCGAGATCCTCGGAGTCAAGGGCCAGATCCTCGCGGAGGGCCTGACCCCGTTCGAGCATGCCGGGTCGGAGCGGACGGTGATCGCCGTGGTCGGCGAGATCGGCGCCCGCAAGCCGGTCCTGATCGACCGCCTGTCCGCGCTGCCGGGGGTCGAGTCCGTCACGCCGATCAGCCGGCCGTTCAAGCTGACCTCGCGCGAGTTCCACCCCGAGGACACGGTCATCCGCGTCCTGGACGCGGTGATCGGCGACGGGTCGCTGACGATGATGGCCGGACCGTGCTCGGTGGAGAGCCGCGACCAGCTGTTCGAGACCGCCGACGCGGTGGCGGCGGCCGGGGCCACGGTCCTCCGCGGCGGTGCGTTCAAGCCGCGAACCAGCCCCTACGCCTTCCAGGGCCTCGGCGTCCAGGGCCTTCGGTTCCTGGCCGAAGCGCGCGACCGGACGGGCCTGCCGGTGATCACCGAGGTCATGGAGCCCAACCAGGTCGACATCGTCGCCGAGTACGCCGACATCCTCCAGATCGGCACCCGGAACATGCAGAACTACTCGCTGCTCCGCGACGTCGGCCGTGTCGCCCGCCCGGTGATGCTCAAACGCGGCTACGGGGCCACCGTCGAGGAGTGGCTGATGGCCGCGGAGTACATCGTCAGCTCGGGCAACCCGAACGTCATCCTGTGCGAGCGCGGCATCCGGACGTTCGAGACGTACACGCGGAACACGCTCGACCTGGCGGCCGTGCCGCTCGTTCATCACCTCACCCACCTCCCCGTGGTCGTCGATCCGTCGCACGCCACCGGGAAACGCTGGCTGGTCAAGCCGCTGGCCATCGGCGGCGTGGCGGTCGGTGCCGACGGGGTGATGGTCGAGGTCCACCCGCGGCCCGACGAGGCCCTGTCCGACGCGGAGCAACAGCTCGATCTCGACCAGTTCCGCGAGCTGATGGCCGCCATCGTCCCGGTCCATGAACACGTCCGGTCGCTCCACGGCGATCCGCTGGTGTCCGGTGCGGCGCTGGGTATCGGCGGCGGCGGGCTGGCCAAGCATTGAGCACGCCCGTGACACGGACCGGGGATTCGATCGAGCGCGCGGGCGCACCCACTCGCGAGGTCGCGCGCGTCCGCGAGGCCGCCAGGCTGCGCGGCGAGCTCCGCCTGCCCGGCGACAAGTCGATCAGCCACCGGGCACTCATGTTCGCGGCGCTGGCGGCCGGCGAGAGCCGGATCGATGGCGCCGGCGACGGGGCGGACGTGCAGACGACGGCCCGGATCGTGGCGGCGCTCGGGGCCACGGTCGAGCGCCTCGGGACGGACGGCCGGAACGTGTCGTACCGTGTCGTGTCGCCGGGGGCGGACGGGCTCACCGAGCCCGACGGGATCCTCGACTGCGGCAACTCGGGGACGAGCCTGCGGCTGATCAGCGGGATCCTGGCCGGCCTGCCGATGACCACGATCCTCGACGGCGACGCGTCGTTGCGCCGCCGTCCGGTCGCTCGTATCATCGAGCCACTGCGCTCGATGGGCGCGGTGCTCCACGCCCGACGCAACGACACCCTCCCTCCCCTGACCGTGGTCGGCCGCACGCCGCTGCGGGCGATCGACATCGCGACGCCGGTGCCGAGCGCACAGGTGAAGTCGGCGATTCTGCTGGCCGGACTGCGAGCGGACGGACGGACGACGGTCCGCGAGGCGATCGCCACGCGGGACCACACGGAGCGCATGCTCAGGGCGCGCGGCGTGGCGGTCGAGCGCGGCGATTCGGCAGACGGGCGGGTCGCCTGGACGGTGCAAGGAGGGGTGGCAGTGGGGGCGGTGCAGGAGCAGGTTCCGGGTGACGTCTCGGCTGCCGCCTTCTGGCTGGTCGCCGGCGCCATCCATCCCGACGCCGAGCTGACCCTGCACGACGTCGGGGTCAATCCCACCCGGCGGGCGATGATCGACATCCTCAGCTCGATGGGCGCCCGGATCGAGGAGCGACCGCACCACCCGACCGCCGACGACGGCGTCGGCGAGCCCATCGCCGACCTGGTCGTCCGCTCCTCCGACCTCCGCGGCATCGACCTCGGCCCGGCCGACGTGGCGGCCGCAATCGACGAGATCCCGATCCTGTGCCTGGCTGCCTGCGCGGCCGACGGGTCGACCACGATCCGCGGTGCCGGCGAGCTGCGCCACAAGGAATCGGACCGGATCGCGGGGATCGCCGCCGGGCTGCGGGCGCTCGGCGCCCGCGTCGAGACCGACGGCGATGACCTCCGGATCGATGGCCGAGCGTCACTCCGCGGCGCCCCGACCGACAGCCTCGACGACCACCGCCTGGCGATGACCTTCGCGGTCGCCGGCCTGGTCGCCGCGGGCGAGACGACGATCGCGCGGCCCGGCTCGGCCGCCATCTCCTATCCCGGCTTCTTCGACGACCTCGAAAGGGTGCGAGCATGACAAAGCGCGTGGTCCTGATCGGCCACCCGGTGGCGCATTCGCTGTCCTGGGCGATGCAGCAGGCGGCCTTCGATTCGCTCGGCATCGACGCGACCTACGAGGCCTGGGACCGCGCGCCGATCGAGCTCGCGGACGCAGTCACGGAGCTGCGTACCGACGCGTTCCTTGGCGCCAACGTGACCATCCCGCACAAGGAGCGGGTGGTCCCGATGGTCGACCGGCTGACCGAGGAGGCCCACAACACCGGCGCGGTAAACACCATCACCCGCGAGGGCAAGCGGCTGATCGGCCACAACACGGACGTGCCCGGCTTCAAGGTGGCGCTCGACCGCCTCGTGGGCAAGCAGAAGATGCCCCGCCAGGCGGTCGTCCTCGGCGCCGGCGGTGGGGCACGGGCCGTGGTCTACGGGCTGATCACCGAGGGCTTCCAGCGGGTGATCGTGTTCAATCGGCATCTCCATCGGGCGGAGAGCATGGTCAAGCACTTCGCCCGGAGCGCGGCCCACATGGAACTGCGCGCGATGCCCTGGCACGAGTCGATCATCGAGTCGGAGCTGGCCAAGACCAAGGTCCTCGTCAACGCCACGTCGATCGGGCTGACCGCCGACGAGAGCCCGATCCCGGCCGAGTCGCTCAACGGGGACCTGCTCGTTCTCGATCTCATCTACGCCCGGACGAAGCTGCTCCGCGACGCCGCGGCCGCGGGCTGCACCGTGGCGGACGGCGAGCTGATGCTCCTCCACCAGGGCGCGGCGGCATTCACGCTCTGGACCGGCCAGCCCGCCCCGCTCGACCTGATGCAGGAACGGCTCGCGGCCGCGCGGGCCGGCGGGCTGCGATCGGCCGAGGGGGAACCCGCGGGCGACACCGCGACGGCTGAGGCGCCCGCCGCCACGGCCGCCGAGTGACGGCCGCCCGACGGCCGGCCTGACGTCTCGATCGGGATGGCCGCCTTCCGTTTCCTGACTGCGGGCGAGTCGCACGGCCCGGCACTCGGCGTGACCATCGAGGGCGTGCCCGCCGGGCTGACCGTCACGGCCGACGAGATCGCGATCGACCTCGCCCGCCGCCAGACGGGCTATGGACGCGGCGCGCGCCAGCAGATCGAGCAGGATCGGG
>JACQEF010000231.1 GCA_016200745.1 Chloroflexota bacterium
CCGGCACCGTGCGACTGGCCGGAATTGCCGCGATCGGCGGGCGGCGAAGCGTAGACGAGTCCGGTGCCGAAGAGGGTCACGGTCAGGAGCGCAGTGCTCCCAAGCAACAGGGTTCGCTTCTTCATGGGCGTTCTCCTGGTTGGGTGGTGTGCGCCGGAGCGCGTGGTCCAGTCCTGAACGTGACACCGGTGAGCGCGCCACCTGTTCCGGGACTTCACTTGGGGAAACGGTCGAGCGGGCTTCATGTTAGGTGCGGACCGCGCCGACACCGCCAGACGATGGTCATGTCGGACCCTGGGGCATTCGTCCGGGAACATGGACCCGCGGCACGGGGGCTGGCCCTCCGGATCGATCCGACCCCGTCGCGGGACCCGACCCGTCGGCGGGCGGTCAGCGCTCGAGGCGCTCCCAGTCGACCCAACGCGCCCCGTTCCAGAAACGGTGCCACAGGCCTCCGTCCTGGCCCGCGGCCCAGACGTCGATCCGGTCGGCACCCCACGACGAGGCGGCCGGCGTGCCGGTCAGGTCGCCGCCCAGCGACTCCCAGTCATGCCAGCGCTGCCCGTCCCAGAAGCGGTTCCAGAGCTGGCCATCCGGGAAGACGGCGAAGACCTGCAGCTGGTCGACCGCCCACGCCGTCGCCGCCGGCGGGGCCGTGAGCGTCCCGCCGAGGGATTCGGGTTCCGCCCAGCGGCTGTCCTCGAAGGCCCGGTGGACGAGCGCGCTGTCTGCGTCCGCCCAGAACAGATCGATGCGGCCGTGTCCCCATGACACGGCCGCGATTCCCTTGTTCACTGCCGCCTCCTTCCAGGCGACAGGCTACTCGGTCGGGGCGAGCGATCGCCCCAGATCGTCGGCGATGCAGCCGTCGAGCCGACGCACCACGGACGCCGAGCCACGGCTGACGGCGGCGAGTCCCCGCGCCAGCGATCGACGCACGAGCGAGGGAGACGCCTCCTGATCGGCCCTGGCCATCGACATCCGACGGTAGGCATCGGCCTCCGCGGCTCGGTCGTTGGCGAGGGAGAGCGCGAGGAAGGAATAGAGGTAGTGGTTCACGGTCGGCTCCTCTGGGGGTGGGCGGGTCGCGTAATGGGCGACTAGCGCCGGTGGTCGTCGGGATAGGACTCGCGGGAGTCGGCTCCCAGGGTGATGGAGGCCCCACCGAGGACGGCGAGACCGGTGACGAAGGCGAGGATGGTCACGACGATGTCCATGTCCCGGTCTCCTGTGCTGCTAACCGTTCTACGAGCTGACATGGGTTACTCTACCGGCTTGCGCGTAACCTGTCAATGGGTATAGAGTGGTTATCGAGATGTTGACAATCCAGACACCGGCCAAGGACCAGGGTCACGCCCACGGCGTGGATCTCGAGGCCACCTTCGACTTCCTGAACACCCTCGACCACGACGACGGTTTCGTGCGCGAGCACCTCACCAGCCTCGACGATGCCCTCGACTGGTTCGTCGATCGCGGGGTCATCCATCACGAGGGCGCCGACCGGGCGCGGGCGCAGGTGACGGTCCAGCCGGCCGCCGCCGACCGAGACCTGGCCCGGGTCCGTGGCGTTCGCCAGGCCCTTCGTGAGGTCGCCGAGGCGATCGCGGAACACCGCGTCCCGAGCGGCGGAGCGCTCGAAATCGTCAATCGCGCGCTCCGGGCCCGCCAGATCATCGAGCTGGTCGCGTCACCGGACGGCTGCAGCGTTGACCATCGCCATGTCGGCGACCCGGTGGACGATGCGCTCGCGCGCCTGGCCGAGCCGCTGGTGACCGAGCTGACCGCCGGCCACCCGGAGCGGATCCGGATCTGCGCCAGCGACACCTGCGAGTGGGTCTTCTACGACACCTCGCGCACCGGGCGGCGACGCTGGTGCGACATGGCGACCTGCGGCAACCGGGCGAAGGCGGCCCGCCACCGGGCGCGCGCGAGGGGGGGCGCCCAGGCGGTCAACCCCGGGCTGGATTCGGTGCCGGCGCTGGACCTCCTGCCCTGACCCTCAGCCCCGCTCGAGCAGCCGCCTGACCTCGGTCGCGAAGCGGGTCATCGTCTCTTCGTCGTACGGCGACCCGTAGTCCACGAGGATGTGGCGATAGCCGATCTCCAGCAGTGGCGCGATGCCCTCGGCGACGTCCTCCGGGGTCCCGACGAGCTCGTCGGTGGAGGCGACGGCGCCGCCGTTCCGCTCGAACATCCGCTTGCGGACCCGTGACGCCTCCGCGCGCGAGTCGCGGATGATGATCGTGCCCATCCCGGTCGTCCGTTCGATCTCCGACGGATCGCGACCCACGGTCTCGCAATGCTGGAGGAGGATCGCCTCCTTGCGCCTGACTTCCTCGAACCCGCCGCCGACGTTATTGGCGTCCGCATAGCGGGCGACGAGCTTGAGCGTGACCTTCTCGCCTGACCCGCCGATCAGCAGGGGCAGGCGCTCCTGCAGCGGGAGCGGGCGGTTCCGGATCGCCTTGGCTGCGTAGCGCGGTCCGGTGGCCGTCGGCTGCTCGCCGTGGAGCATGCCGCGCATGATCGGCAGCGCCTCGGCCAGCCAGCGGAGCCGTTCGGGCGGGCCGTCACCGAAGCGAAGCCCGTAGGCCTCATGCTCGGTCCGGAACCAGGCCGCGCCGATGCCCAGGATCGCCCGGCCGTTCGAGATGTGGTCCAGGGTCGTCGCCATCTTGGCCGTCAGCGCCGGCTCCCGGAACGTGTTGGCGCCCACCATCAGCCCGATGCGGATCCGCTCGGTGGCCTGCGCCCAGGCGGCCAGCGTCAGCCAGCCCTCGAAGATGGGTCCCTCGTGGCTGCCCACGATCGGGTAGAGGTGGTCCCA
>JACQEF010000232.1 GCA_016200745.1 Chloroflexota bacterium
GGTCTACGAGCTCCGCGCAGGGATGCACGGCGACGTCGTGGTCCTCGTGGCGAGCAGCTGGCGCGTGGAGGAGATCAGCCACGACCGGGTGACGGTCAGTCCGGCACCGGGGATCCCCGGCAAGCTGCCGTTCTGGCACGGCGACGCCGTTGGGCGGCCGGTGGAGCTCGGTCGGGCGCTTGGCGCCTTTGTCGGGGAGCTCGAAGGTGACCTCGCCGGCGGCGAGAAGGGTCGCGCCGCCGCGACGACCCGGCTCCGCGAGCGCCACGACCTCGACGAGCTCGCGGCCGACAACCTGCTGGCCTACCTCGACGACGAACGCGAATCGACGGGCACCCTCCCGACCGACCGGCGGATCGTCGTCGAGCGCTTCCGGGACGAGCTGGGTGACTGGCGGCTCTGCCTGCTCACGCCGTTCGGCGGCCGGGTCCATGCGCCGTGGTCACTGGCGATCGAGGCCAGGATCGGCGAGCGGCTCGGCATGGACGTGCAGACCATCTGGTCGGACGACGGGATCGCGATCCGCCTGCCCGAGGGCGACGCGCCGCTCGACGGGATCGAGGATCTGCTGTTCCCCGACCCGGACGACCTCGAGGACCTCGTTGTCGGCCGCCTGGCGAGCTCGGCGCTGTTCGCCAGCCGGTTCCGCGAGAACGCCGCCCGGGCGCTGCTGCTGCCCCGCCGCCGCCCCGGCGTCCGGACCCCACTCTGGCAGCAGCGCCAGCGGGCCGCCGATCTGCTCGCGGTCGCCTCGCGCTACGGCAGCTTCCCGATCCTCGTCGAGACCTACCGGGAATGCCTCTCGGACGTCTTCGACATCCCGGCGCTACGGGAGATCCTGGCCGGTGTCGCCCGGCGCGAGATCGTGATCCATTCGGTCGAGACCGTCCGCGCCTCGCCGTTCGCGAGCAGCCTGCTGTTCGATTACGTCGCGGCCTACATGTACGACGGCGACACGCCGCTCGCCGAGCGGCGGGCGGGAGCGCTTACCCTCGACCGCGACCTGCTCCGCGAGCTGCTCGGCCAGGAGGAGCTGCGCGAGCTGCTCGACGCGGACGCGCTCGCTGACCTCGAGCTGAGCCTGCAGGCGCTGGCCGACGAGCGGCAGGCCAGGACGCTCGACGGCATCCACGACCTGCTCCGAAGGCTCGGCGACCTCGACGCGGACGAGATCGCGGCAAGGACCGAGGGCGGCGCGGCGGCCGCCGGTCCGTGGCTGGCCGAGCTCGCCGCCGCGCGGCGGGCCGTCCGGACGCGCATCGCCGGCGACGAGCGGTGGATCGCGATCGAGGATGTCGCACGCTACCGCGACGGCGTGGGGATCGCGCCGCCGGTCGGGGTCCCCGGGGCGTTCCTCGGGCCCGTGACCGGTGCCCTCGACGGACTGCTCGCCCGCTGGGCGCGCACGCACGGCCCGTTCCTCACGCCGGAGCCAGCGCGTCGCTGGGGCCTGCCGCCGGGTGTCGTCGACGACGGGCTCGAGCGCCTGCTCGCCGCCGGGTCAGTCCTGCGCGGCGAGTTTCGTCCGGGCGGCGCCGAGCGCGAGTGGTGCGACCCGGAGGTCCTGCGCCTCCTCCGCCGCCGGTCGCTCGCCAGGCTCCGTCGTGAGGTCGAGCCGGTCGATCCCGCGGCGCTCGCCCGCTTCCTCCCGGAGTGGCACGGGATCGCGTCGGTCGGCGCGGGACCCGCTCCGTATCGGGGCTCGGCCGCGCTCGAACGCCTGGCCGAGGTCGTGGATCGGCTCGCCGGGCTCCCCATCCCGGCCTCCGTGCTCGAGCGCGACGTGCTCCCGGCCCGGATCCCCGGCTACCAGCCGCGGCTGCTCGACGAGCTCGGGTCGCTCGGCGAGGTGGCCTGGGTGGGGCGGGGGAGCCTCGGTCGCGACGACGGCCGGATCGTCCTGGTCCGCCCCGGCCGCGAGGCGCTCCGCCCAGTCGGCACGCCGGATGGCACCACCCCGCCCGACGAGCCGCGGCATCGTGCCATCCGGGAGCACCTCTCCCGCCGCGGCGCCTCGTTCTACCGCGAGCTGTACGCGGCGGCAAAGGGCAGCTCGGATCGCGAGGTGCTGGACGCGCTGTGGGACCTGGTCTGGGCGGGCGAGGTCACCAACGACACGTTCGCCCCACTTCGGGCCCTGCGCTGGAAACGAACCGGCAGCGGCGCACGACGGGGCTTCCGGCCCGGCCGGCTGACCTCGCTGGGACCGCCCGAGGCGGCCGGCCGCTGGTCGCTCGTTGCCGGGGAGCCGGATGCGGCCGGGCGGCCAGCCACCGCCACCGAGCGGCTCCACGCGAACAGCCTCGCCCTCCTCGAGCGTCACGGTATCGTCACCCGGGAGGCCGTGGCGGCCGACGGCATCGACGGCGGCTTCAGCGCGGTCTACCCGGTCCTGCGGGCGATGGAGGATGCGGGCCGGATCCGGCGCGGCTACTTCGTCGACGGTCTCGGGGCGGCCCAGTTCGCGCTGGCGGGCGCCCTCGATCGGCTGCGCGCGGCTCGCGAACCGGCGGACCCCCCGGGCAACGGCGCCGTGCAGCTGCTCGCTGCCGCTGATCCCGCCAACCCGTACGGCGCCGCCCTGCCGTGGCCGCGCCGGGGTGAGTCCGATCGCCGGCCCCTCCAACGCGCCGCCGGCGCGTACGTCGTGATGATCGACGGGCAGGCGGCGCTGTATCTCGAGCGGGGCGGCTCCACGCTCCAGACGCTTCCGGCCGCGGATGATCCCGACGTGGCCGTGGCGGCGGCTCGCTCGCTCGGCGCCCTGGTCGGTGACGGTCGCGTCCGTGAGCTCGTGGTTCGCAAGGTCGACGGTGACGACGTCGCGGTCTCGTCATTTCGCGCCATGCTGCTCGACGCCGGCTTCGTCGCCGGCTACCGCGGCCTGGTCCTACGCGCCGCCCGTCCGATCGCCGTCCGGTAACTCCCGAGTGCCCGAAGGCGACACGCTCTTCCGGACGGCGACCGGCCTGCGTCCGTACCTCGTCGGCCGGCGCGTGAGCGCCGCCCGGACCGCCGGGCCCGGCCCCGTCCCGCGGGTGGAGCGGATCGTGGGGCAGGAGATCACCGGGGTCGAGTCTCTCGGCAAGAACCTGCTGATCCGGTTCGGCAACGGACTCGAGATCCGGACCCATCTCCGGATGAACGGTTCGTGGCATCGCTACCGGCCCGGCGAACCGTGGCGCCGGCCGCCCGGCCGGGCGCGCCTGGTCCTCGAGGTCCCGGGAGCGGTCGCGGTCTGCTTCGACGCGCCGGTCGTCGAACTGCTCGAGCGGCGCGCGGAAGCGGTCCACCCCTCGCTCGGCCGGCTGGGGCCGGACCTGCTCGCCCCGGACTTCGAGCCGGCCGAGGCCGTCCGCCGGCTGCGCGATCCCGCGCGGGCCGCGACGCCGATCGGCGAGGCCCTCGTGGACCAGCGCGCGCTGGCCGGGATCGGCAACGTCTACAAGAGCGAGGTGCTGTGGCTCGAACGGGTCGCGCCCACGGACCCGGTCGGCGCCCTCGACGACGCGACGCTGTCCCGGCTGGTCGCCACCGCCCACGGCCTGTTGCGAGTGAACGCGTCGCGCAATGGCGGCCCGGAACGGGTGACGACCGGTCGGGACCGCCGTGCCGTCGGCCCGCTCTACGCGTACGGTCGGGCCCGTCGACCGTGCCGGCGCTGCGGCACGCCGATCCGCAGCATGCGACAGGGTGTCGAGCTGCCGCGCACGACGTACTGGTGCCCGGCCTGCCAGCCGGCCGGGGCGCTAGCATCCGCCAGCGGGTGGGGGAGCACGAGGCGACCGCGGCGCTCGTCCACCTCCGCCGCCCGTCGCGGCTGTCGACCCTGACCCACGCCGACACCCAGCCGTTCGACGACCCGGCCGGCCGCTTCGCGTTCAGCCACAACGGCGACCTGCGCGACTACAAGGGCCTGCGCGAGGGGTTCCGGCGGCAGGGCCGGATCCACGGGCGTGCCGACACCGAGGTCGGGGAGCGCTGGCTGGAGGACGCCTGGCGGCCGGACGAGCCGGTCGCGCACCTGCTGGCGTCGCTGCACGACCGGTTCGGCGGCCAGGCCAACCTGGCCGTCCTGACCTCCGACGGGAGCCCGCACCACTACGCCGGCAACGGCGAGAACCCCGTCTTCTCGTTCCGGCTCGGGCGGATCGGGATCGCCTCGACCGGGATCTACTCGCTCGATCGTTCGCTGTTCCGGTACGTGGCCCCCGCCGCCACGGACCGACGGCTGATCCGGGTGCGTTCGACCGTCGCACTCGATCCACGTGGGGACGCCGTCCCGAGCGCGTAGGATGGGCGCGGCGCCGCTTCCGGTCCGTCCGCGCCGGCTCGCGACGCGGAGGGACGCGCCGCGATGGACCCATCGAACGTTGGCTTGGCACCCGATGGCCGCCCGACGGTCCGGCTGCCGAACCGCGAGCTGATCAGGATCTCGCTCTACTGGCTCGGGCTGTCGTCGATCTTCGCGGGGCTGGGCACGATCCTGACGGGCCGGCTCGAGTTCACCGGTCTCGTCGACAAGCAGGACGCCGGCCGCGCGCTGTTCATCGTCTCGATCAGCGGCGCCGTGATCGCCATGATCGTCCAGCCGACGATCGGGTCCATCTCCGACTACACGATCTCGCGCTGGGGGCGTCGCAAGCCGTACATCCTGATCGGCTCGATCCTCGACGTCGTCTTCCTGATCGGCATCGCCTCGAGCAACACGCTCGTCGCGCTCGCCGGGTTCATCGCCCTGCTCCAGTTCAGCTCGAACTTCGCGCAGGGCCCGTTCCAGGGCTACGTGCCGGATCTCGTGCCGGCCGCCCAGGTCGGCACCGCGAGCGCGCTGGTCGGGCTCATGCAGGTGCTCGGCAACGTCGCCGGCTTCGTGATCGGCGCCATCGCCACCGCGACCGACCAGTTCGGGCTCGGTCTGATCGCGCTGGGCGTGCTCGAGCTCGCGACCATGCTGTCGGTCGTCATCCGGGTGCACGAAGGGCCGCCGCCCAAGTCGCGCGCCGGGCGATCGTGGCGCGCGATCGCCGCCGAGGCGTGGGGAACCGACATCCTCGCCGAGCGAAGCTTCCTGTGGCTGGTCGTTTCGCGGCTGGCGATCCTGATGGGCGGATCCGTGCTCGTCCAGCTGGCGACGTTCTACCTGGCGCGCTCGATGGGCCTCAACCAGACCGACACCGGCATCGTGCTGATCCCGCTCACCGGCCTGGTGGCCGTCGGGACGATGATCGCCGTGGTGCCGGCCGCGCGCGTCTCCGACCGGGTCGGCCGGAAGCCGGTCATCTGGGCCAGCTGCGCGATCGGCGGGACCGGTCTCGGCATCGTGGCGATCGCGCCCGCGCTGCCGCTCGCCTTTCTCGGCGCGTTGGTCTACGGCATCTCGGCCGGCATCTTCCTGGCGGTGGACTGGGCGCTGATGACCGACATCATCCCGAAGGCCTCGTCGGGACGGTACATGGGCCTGTCGAACGTCGCGACGGCATCGTCCGGCGTCCTGGCCGTGGCCTTCGGCGGCACAATCATGGACCTGGTCGGCGGCCCGGAGGCCGGCGGTCTCGGGCCCCGTGCGGCACTCGGGTTCGGCATCGTCCTGCTCGCCGTGGGGGCGCTCCTGCTCCGGCCGGTCGATGAGCGGCGGCGCGAGGATCGGATCGCCGCCGAGGACGCGGCCCTCGCGACGGCCGAGGTCGCCTCGACCTAGCCCACCACCCGCGTCCGCGCCGCGGCCATCCAGGCACGCCAGCTGGCCGGCCGGACGATGGCCAGCGGATCGTCCGCGCGATACCACCACGGCACGAAGGCCCACAGGTAGACGAGGTAGTCCAGGCGGATCGGGCGCGCACCGAAGCCGAACAGCGTCTGCATCTGGATGATCGTCAACGGCAGCGTGACCAGGCTGAGCCCGATCGACACGGCGAGCCAGAGCAGGCCCCACACCCTCGTCCGCGGCGCGAGGATCAGCCAGTGGACGACCGGGATCCACTTCATCCAGGTCGCCAGCGCCCAGAGCAGCCCGCCCACCCTTGGCCCGGTGAACTGCGCGGCCCACAGCATCAGGGTCAGCTGCAGGTTGATGTTGCCGGTGTCGAGGTTCGCGCCGAACGGGAACCCGAGGAGCGCGACGGTGAGCGCGGTGGTCAGCGGGCGTCGGCGGTACGCCCAGTCGATCGTCCAGAGCAGCAGCAGGATCGTCCCCACCCGCCACACGAACCAGGCCACGTCCCAGGGCATGGCGGCCCAGGGCGTGAACAGCGGCAGCATCCATGGGGCGTAGACGTAGGGCAGGAACGGGCCGGTCGGATGGTAGGGATCGCCGCCGTTGAGCCAGATCCGGACTCCGGCCCAGTAGGCCCGGGCGTCGGCGCCGCCGGCCTCCCCACGGGCGATCATGCCGGACAGGATCAAGGCGAAGGTGAGACTCAGCAGGATGATCGCCGCGATGCGGTGCGGGTCACGGGCGCGCGTCGCCTCGCGGCGGAGCGCGCGCCGGAAGACGCCCGCCCGGCGGCGCGTCCCCCGGTCGACCACGTCGGACAGGTCGACCGCGACTCGCCCGAGGCCTCGCGCGCTGCCCGGGACGGGACGCAATTCCGGTTCGGGGAGGTCGTCCATCGCGGGCGCATTCTCCCACGCCGGCGGCGGGTCCCGGCCGGGGCGGGGGCGACGGCCCGGCGCCCGCGATCGGGCGCGAATGCCGGCCGCGGTGCCTTCTTCCCGCCCGGTCCGGCCTGGCCCAGCGGGGGTGCCAATCGACGAACGTACGAGCGTTCCTCGGTCGGATGGCACCAACGGCGAACGAATGCCACCGGAAGCGGCCTCGTCGCTCGGATCGGGGCCGTTCCTTCGACGATTGGCCCACGGCGGATCCACGGGTGCGACGGCCCAGCGCGCGCTCGCGGCGCCGTCGACCGGGAATCCGACGCTCCGGCCGCCGCTCGCCCGCCCGCGGCGTCTCCGTCGGCTCGCCCGGCGAGCGTCGGCTATCCTCTGCCGAGCCGCAAGGAGCTCGACGTCTGTTGGCCGACGGAACCGTGATCATCATCGGCGGGGCGGAGGACAAGGTCCGCGACCGTGTCATCCTGAACCGGTTCGTGGCGCTCGCGGGCGGGGCCGGCGCGACGATCGCGGTGATCAGCACGGCGTCGTCGCTCGGGATGGAGGCCGGTGAGCGGTATCGCGCGGTCTTTGCCGAGCTCGTGGTCACGCGGGTCCGCCCGCTTCACGCGGTCACCCGGCCGCAGGCCAACGACGACACGACGACGATGGCCGTCCGCGACGCGACCGGCATCTTCCTGACCGGTGGCAACCAGCTCCGACTGTCGTCCACCATCGGCGGGACGCGTCTCGCCGACGCGGTCCTGGACCGGTTCCGACACGGGGCCGTGGTCGCGGGCACGTCGGCCGGGGCGTCGGCGATGTCCAGCCACATGATCGCGTTCGGTGCGTCGGGCGCGACGCCGAAGCACCGGATGGCCCAGATCGCGGCCGGCCTCGGCCTGCTCCCGGGTGTGATCGTCGACCAGCATTTCCAGCAACGGAACCGGCTGGGCCGGCTGCTCAGCCTGATCGCCCAGAATCCGAGCCTGCTCTGGCTCGGTGTCGACGAGGACAC
>JACQEF010000210.1 GCA_016200745.1 Chloroflexota bacterium
TCCGGATTGTGACCCGCGGAACGCGGCTTGGGTTTGGGCTGGTGCTCGCGCATCCCGCAACGACGGACAGCAGCAGGAATGTCACCAAGGCGGGCATGACGGCCCATCGACCCATCACCTGGAATCTGACCCCCTGTTTCCAGCCGAGCGTCGTGCCCACCCGCACTGCCAGGCGACCGTTCTCACTTGCGCTCTGCCGGGGGAAACACACCGCCGTCGTGGAGATGCCGCCCGCCAAGCGGCTCAGGTAGGTCAACGCGGACCTCGACGATCGGGTTCCCGGGGCAATCGTGACCGCCGGGCAAGATGCGAGCGGCAAGCAAGATGGTTACTCGATCCTGATCCACGATCACGACCGGTGCGATCAACCGCTCGCTTGGGTCCTTGCCGCCGGAGCACGCGATCTCCCGAGCGAGCACTCGGACGGACGTGCGGTCCGGGGTGATTGGGAACGCGGGATCGACTTCCCAGGTCGCCGGCCCCTCCTCGGGAAGGCCATTGCCTCCGGCCCGCCGTTCTTCGTCGCGTTCAGCCAAAGACGACCGCTTGGGTCGTTTGGAGGACCCGCCGCCAGGCCAACGCCGGATCCCAGTTCGTCGGCGCATCCGGCCCGGCCACAAAGGCCCGCAGGGCGCTCGCGGCCGGGTCTGCATCCTGCTCGGCACCGGTCGGGGCATCGAGCGCGGAGACTGGGAACGCGAGTGCGTCCGAGTCGCAGGTGAGCGCTGGCTGAGTGACTGTGGAGGGATCGATGGACGCGACCGCGGTCGTCGCGCCCTCAACGACTCCGACTGCCCACCGCAGGTCGAGCGAACATGATAATGCTGGCGGCGCGACCCACTCCCGCTCGTTGATCCACTCCTCGCCGGAGATGTCGCTCTCTGCCCCTCCGCCGCCGAGCACCACATGGTCCCCGTCGCCGATCGTGACAACGGTCCTGTCGAAGTTCGCGAAGGTGATCGTGTGAGATGTACCGTTCCACGTCGTTCGATCGGCGGGCCAGGTCAGAAGGGTGAGTTCTCCGCCGGCTGCCTCCAGGTAGACGCACGTGTCCGTGATCCGCAGGGTGCCTTCGTGGCGAGCGGTGTCGGTCCCGTCCTCGGGCGGTCGAACCGCGAGGGGTCCCCACAAATCTCCGGTGGGTGCGGGCGGAGAGGCCGAAGTCTTGGCCGTGGAATCAACGATCGACGGTGCCGGAGCGTCGATGCTCGCGGGAGCCGACGACCCAGCTCGAGTGCAGGCGCCTACGAGCAGGAACACGACGATCAGGGCAAGGGCTTTCATCATTCCCCCCTTTGCGGCTGATGACGCCAACAGCCCGTCGCTTGTTGCGCTTCTCCCGCGTCAGCCGCGCTGCACCTTCGTCCGGCGAGCGAGCGACCTGCTGCAGTTCCCGATCAGGCCGTAGCCGCGGGAAGGCCGGCGACTCTGGGTGAGGACGAGACCCTATTTGACCGCCGTCGCGTCGAGCATTGCGCGCCGGCGCGCAGGGCCTAAGGCGTGACGATCACCCGCAGGGTCGCGGTCACGTCGTGGCTCGGCCCGCCGCAGTCGATGTCCGAAAACCATGCTCGTGCCTCGATGTCCCATGTTCCGGCCGGCAGGTGGATCTCCGGGTCAGCGAAGAACGACTGATAGAACGGCGCATTCGGATCGTCCGCCGACCAGCCCCCGGACTTGGTGAGAATGCTCGCTATCGGTGTGTCTGGCTCGATGGTGAACATCCGGCAATCAGCCCGGTAGCCGGGTCCCATACGTCGCGTCCCGCCGACCTCGATGAACGAGAACGCGAGAGGACCGGCGCCCGGTCCGGCGATCGTCTCTGCCTTGCCGTTGGTGACGGACAGACTCGCCCGTCCGGTGATGGCCTGCTCGGTCGAGAACGAGGTACCAGGCAGCGACAGCACGAGCTCGAACGGCCCGTCGGTACTACTCGAGATGCTGCTGCCCAAGTCCCCGACCGTCGTGCTCGCGCCTGTGGATGCGGGAGCCGGATCTGAAGATCCGCTCGACGCACACGCGGACAAGGCCATCGACAGCACCGCGAGAACCATCACGCGTCGCATCGCCACCTCAATGAGTCTGCCTCGCTCGACAAAGACATCGTCGGACATCGTCGCTGCGTCACCGACCACGGAACGCGATGGAAGCGACGACGTAGGCATACCCGCTCCCGAGGGTCGCGACAAGGACGCATTGGTCCAGGCACGGAGTCGGCACTCGAGGGGGATTTGGAAACGCTGCCCTGTCGAAGGCGCTGTCCTGAACGACGAATCTCGCAGAGCCGGCGCCGTTGACGTCAGTGACCAGGAATGGCTGGTCAGCGAGCGCCGCGCGACATCCTAGATCCGTGGCAGATGCCGCCGACGCACACTCGGACAGCCAGACCTTGCCACCGACGCCAAAGCCGGTGACACGGACCTCCACCGTTTGGCCGTCCGTGAGACGGGTCGAAGGACTGACCGCCACCGTGGGATGGTCGACCGTGAGCGCCGGAACCCTGGTCGCACCGTTCAAGGCGAATGAGGAAGGCGCCGGTCTGCGGATTGGGGCGGTCAACTGCGCGGGAGTTCGCAGGGGCGTTGGCGTGCTGGCGCATGCCGCAAGTAGCCCACGAGGATGAGCCCGAGGGGCAGCCTGATGATCATGCGCCTACCGTATCGACACCTTCCCTCGACGTCGTGATTCGGACGGCGACGTTCGACAACGGGCGAGGTCGCCGCCCTCACGAGAACCGGAGACCGTCCGCACCCGGGACAATCGGCGACACGTCGACGAGCCCGCCACAAGCACCCATCGGCACGCCTGCGGTGCCGAACTGGTGCGTGCCCGGGAAGGTGACACGCACCGCCACAGAAGCTGGGCAAGCCACAGCGTACGGTTCGTCAGCTGCCGGGCCGAACGGGTTGTCCGTCCAACCGATCATGAACGACGCCACGTCATTCGGTCCCAGGGCAACCCGATGGGGGACGACCGCCGGGAACGTGTAGGCCCCGGTGGTGGCTCTCGTGACATGAGTCGGCAGCAGCTTGCCGCCGGGCCCTACGAGTGCGACGTCGGGGTATCCCTCAAGGGTGCAGCCCTCACGGCTGACATTGCGCAGCGTGATACGCGTCGCGATGTTGCCGAGTCCGGCTCCGGACCACGGCCCGGCCAGCGCGAGCTGGAATGTTGAGCAGACGGGCCAGCCTGCGCTCGCCGCGGGGGCCGCCGGGAACAGGTGGACCGCTGCGCTCGCTCCGGACACGTCGACCTCGGTGGCTGGATCGCAGGCGGTGACCTGCCTGGTGGTCGCTGTGTAGTCGCCGGCCGTCCGGTACGCGTGCTCGACGCTGATTCGCCGGTCGCACCTGCCCGTCACGACGGCGCTGATGCCGTCTCCGAAGTCGATCGTCGCGGATTCGAGGCGCAGCCTGGTGGTTACGCTCGAGATCGTGAGTGTCAGCCGGTCGCCCGCGAACGCTGGCGTTTGGGAGACCTCGAGAACGACCGGGTCAGTGGTGACGGCAGGCGTGGGCGTCGAAGGCGGAGTTGGGGACGGCCTGGTAGGCCGAGGGCTTGGTGGCGTGCTGATCTCGATCGACCGACTCGCCGACGTCGCCTGGGTGTCCACCGCGAGAGGAGTTGGCGTCACGTTGGCGCACGCTCCGGCCAGCACCACCACGACCAGGCATACGCCGCGCCGCGTCCGCGTCAGCATTCGTTCCTCCGCTCCCGGGTCCTGCGGCAGATCGTGCGCTCTCCGGATGCCACCAGCCACCCCCGCCTACCAGGAGCCGTCCACGGCCGGGTCCCATGGGCGCTCGGCTGTGCCAACGACGCTGCCCGATCTGGGATCGACCGACACGAGGTGAAACCGACGTGCCCCGTAGTCGAGAAGGCCGATCTGCCACGCATTCGTCTCCGGCTCGAACCAGACGACCGGCGTGTTGCCGTCGCCGATGACCCTGTCGGCCAACCACTCGCGGAACGCGTGATCGGCCAGTGCGGCATCGACGGCTTCGGGCGGGTCGAGCAGTGACCGATCGCGTCCGCCTGCGATCTGCGCGTCGAGATGCAGCTCGATCACCTTGTCAGCGATGGTTGCGGGTTCACCCTCGCCTTCGCGCCAGTAGTAGCCGGCTCGGCCGATCAGGTCTACCGCACCGGATGGCGGGACGCCCAGGCGGAGTTGGACCATCCCGTCCCACTGCGATCGCTGGCGGATGGCCTCGCCCGGCGCGATCCGGTCCGTGATGCCGACGTCGTCGCAGCCGTAGCGACCGGCTCCGATGAACCGCTCCGGGATGAAGGCGATGTGCACGACGCCCTGGTCGAGCGACTGCTGCTCGAGCGCCAGCCGCTTGAAGTCGGCGGCGATGCCCGACTGCTCTCGACCCGGCCGCCACCGAACATCGGGCATCTGGCCCCGAACGTCGACCGCGATTGCGCAGCCGTCGTGAAACCAGATCACGGGGTCGGTTCCGACGTTGCGGACCTCGGTCGTGACCCAGGTCGGTTCGCCCCCGGTGAGTGGGTTCGCATCGAACGTCATCGTCACCTGGATCCCGTCACGTTCGACCGAGGCGGATCGCGCCAGGTCGGCCGGTTGGCTGGGTCGTGGCGCTGGTGAAGCGACGCCGGCGGTTGCGCCCGGCGAGGCCGGCGGGGAACCGGTCGTTGCTGTCGGGATTCCATCGCGACCCGCGGTCTGGTCGATCGACGAGCCCGTCCCGCCGCACGCGGTGACCAGCAGCACGGCGCACAGCGCGAAAGGCAGGCGAAGCAGGTGGCGCTGGCCGATGGGCTTGGGCATCAGATCTATGGACGCCGGGAACCGTCACCGTGTGCCACGTCACGGGCCCGTTGCTGATAGCGTCCAACGCCTGCATGTCGCGAACGCTGGCCGCCGCGCTGCTCCTCGTGGTCCTCCTGAGCGGCTGCCGCGCTTCCGAGTCGACCGATCACACCCCCAGCGCGGACCCGTCGCCGTCTCCGGCGGGCGACGGCGCCTCGCCCGCAGAGTCGTCGGGTCCGGCGGCCTGGGGTGGACGCGAAGGCGAATCGTTCCTGCGGCCCGCCGACGGGCTCCAGTTCGTGCCAGATGACACGCCGTGATGGCGGGGATGCAGCGAAGGCAGGAGCGCCGTCAGGAATCGCCTGTAGCTCCCCACAGCGGGGTGGCGAGGGTGAGGCGCGACTCCTGACCGCTGGGATGACACCCTCTGGCCCCGGGCCATTCAGGAGCAGGCGAGAGAAATGCAGAAAGGCCCACTCGAGGTCAGGGCGCGGTCAGCCAGTCGAGGGCGCTGCCCGTGAACGTAACGTTCGTGCCACCGAGGCTGACGATGAGGTCGCGGCCACCGTCGACCGCCGTGCCGGTCACGACGAGCCAGAAGCCTGAGACGTCGCGGGTCCGATCGACGCGGACGGAGCCGACCAGCGAATCACTCGGCCCTGCGGACATTGGGCCGATCGCGAACGGCGTGGGGTAGGCACGATCGAGCGATCCGTCAGTCAGGTCCGGGCGCCAGGCCTCCACCCTGATGTTGC
The DNA here is from genome assembly GCA_016200745.1 of Chloroflexota bacterium. GTDB lineage: Bacteria > Chloroflexota > Limnocylindria > Limnocylindrales > CSP1-4 > SPCO01. The sequence goes on from JACQEF010000210.1 coordinate 5,533, forward strand.
GCCACCGGGCGCTGACGACCGCAGCGTCTCGAATCTCGACGTTGGCGACGCCGTGATCGAGGCCCCACGACTGGAACGCCAATGTTGGCGGATCGGCCACATACCTGCCGGGCATGTCCAGGCCCAGTGACGCCTGGAGCTCTTCCATCGATGCGAATGGACGCGGGCCGACACTCGTCAACGAACCCTGCGAGACGCCGGTGCCGGCGGAGATCATGAGCAGCGGCACCGTCACCAGGACCGTCACGAACAACGCCAGACTGGCGCGCCGCGCGGCCTTCGTTCGGACGATTTCGCGATCCGGGCCGGTCAGCGTGCCGGCCACGACCAGGGCCGGCACGACGGCAAGGACGACCACGCTGCCCAGGTTCTGCGGCGCCCGGAACCAGACCAATGCCAGCCAGCCGGTCACCAATCCAGCAGTTGCCCCGACGAACGGCCGCACCCGCTCGACTCGATGGTGGCTCCGCTGAGCAAACACCGCGACGAGCGTGCGGCTGCCCTGCCACGCGGCGAACCACACGGCAACGCCGCCGATGGCAGTGATCCATCCTTGGTCGGCCAGACTCCATGTCCCGATGAGGCCGGCCCGGAAGGCCATCGCGACGACGACGCCGATCGCGACCAGGACCGTCGCGAGGAGGGCAATCCCGAGCACGTAGCCGCGGAAGGCCGCCCCCGCGGCAGCCCAGGTGCCAGCACCCGCGGCCGCAAGAAGGGTCGACCGGGCCTGACGAGCTCGAGTCAGGTCCCGCGCCAGGTCCTTCGGATCGCCGAAAGTGCGAAGGAGATGGGCGTCGACGGTCTCGTCCGTCGCCCCGGCGTCGATAGCCTCCGCTCTGGCATCGCGCAGGTGCGCCGCGATCTCGTCCCGGACGTCCGCTCGCTCGAATGCCGGCAGGTCGAGGGCGGCCTCGAGCTCGTCCAGGTACTCGTCGATGGCGGGATCAAACCGATCAAGCATCGGACGGCCCCTCGAACGCGACGCGCCTGACGCCGCCGGCGAAGGTCGACCACTCGCGTTCCGCTCGCTCCAGAGCGGTGAGCCCGGCCCGGGTCAGGCGGTAGTAGCGTCGACGCGGCCCGCCGTCGCCGGCACGCCACGTCGCCTCGAGGGCGCCCTCGGTTTCGAGCCGATGGAGGACCGGATACAGCGACCCCTCGCTCGGCGCGAAGGTGCCGGAGCTTTGCTCTCGAATGCGCTTCACGATCTCGTACCCATGGAGCTCGGTATCGCGCAGCGTCGCGAGGACGAGAAGGGGGAGCGTCCCCTTGAGCAGTTGCGCCTGAATCCGGCGACCTTCGAACATGCCTACCTCGCTTTCCGAGGTAACGGTGCACGAAGCGCGACGCGTCCTCAAGGGCCGATTGTCATGTTCGACGCGCCCAGGTCGAGTGGCGTGGCTTGGCCGAACGTTGTAGCGGCAGGTGGATGGTCGAGGGCTTCCTGCCCTCCCTGGCAGGGTCGCAAGGAACGCCTGATAGACTTCCTCGAACGGCGCAGCGGATCTGCGGACTTGTCCACGTCGAGGCTCCGTCTGCCTCCTCTGACACGGACCGGGCCCTCATTCGCCGTTGGCTCAAGGAAGCTCGTTCGGGGTGACTGTCCGTCATCCCCAGAGAATCGGTACCGTTGCCAAACCTCGAGCGGGAGTAGCTCAGTTGGCAGAGCGGCAGCCTTCCAAGCTGCATGTCGCGGGTTCGAGACCCGTCTCCCGCTCCATTCCCCCTGTTCGTGCTTGTCACGACCCTCGGCCATTGCGTTCAGGCGATGCGAGGCAACAGCCGGTGAGGGCCGTATGGCAGACGATCGAACGGTCGAACAGTTCGCGAGCCAGGGTGAGTTCCGATCCTGGCTGGCCGCCAATCACGCCTCCTCCGAGGGCATCTGGCTGAAGATCGCGAAGAAGGGCGTCGCCGTCTCCACGGTGACGTACGACGAGGCGCTCGAAGTCGCGCTGATCTTCGGGTGGATCGATGGCCAGAAGCGAGCCCTTGACGCGACGTTCTGGCTGCAGGGTTTCACTCGCCGAGGACCACGGAGCGTCTGGTCGAAACGCAACCGCGACAAGGCCCAGGCCCTGATCGATGCGGGCCGCATGGAGCCCAGCGGGCTTGCCGCGGTTGACCGGGCCAAGGCGGACGGCCGTTGGGCCAAGGCCTACGACGGTCAGCGGGATGCTCGGGAGCCGTCGGACCTGTTGGCCGCGCTGGCCGCAAAGCCGGCCGCGCTCGAGTTCTACAGGACGCTCGACAGCGTGAATCGCTACGCCATCCTGTACCGGATCCAGGACGCCAAGCGCCCCGAGACCAGGGCGGCACGCATCGCCAAGTTCGCGGCGATGCTCGATCGCGGCGACAAGCTCTATCCGTAGTCGTGTAGACCCGTCTCCCGCTCGTCTATCCTCGCGCGATGCCGTCGCTCCTGAGATTCGCGGCCATCCTCGGCCGGACCACCGTGATCACACTCGCGGTGGCCATCGCGGCCAGCGCCGCGGCGTTCGCCCTCGATCTGCTCGGCGTGAGCCAGACGGCGGTCTTCGTCGTCAGCGCGGTCGCGCTCGCGACGCTCGCGGTCCTGATCGGGCAGGGGACCGATCAGCTGGGTCAGCGGTTCGGGCCGGGTGCCACCGGGATCCTCCAGTCGGCGCTCGGCAACCTGCCCGAGTTGTTCATCTCGATCTTCGCGCTCCAGGCGGGTCTGGTCGTGGTCGTCCAGACCGCGCTGATCGGCTCGATCCTGGCCAACACCCTGCTGGTCCTGGGGCTGGCGTTCCTCGTCGGCGGATTGCGACACGGGACGCAGCGGTTCCACGCGCCGTCGGTCCGGACGATGGCCACGCTGCTGCTCCTGGCGGTCGCCGCCCTCGCGATCCCGACCCTGGCCACCGCGCCCGGCGAACCCGATGCCGGTCGATGACCGACCTGAGTTGGGCCGGATCGTGGCGTTCGTCTTCGGATGCGATGATCAGTGTGCCACCGGCAGACCAGGTGGAAAACATTTCCTGGAACGAAACGTCAAAGTTGACGGATGCAAATTGCAGGGTTGCGGCCGGTTGGCACAGAATCCGGTCATGCAATTGCCAGGTAATCAGGTTGACGAGGGATCCGTGACACATGGCCACCCCCTTGGGCCGTCCAGTCGATCCCGACGTATAAATCACGTAGGCCAGGTTCGCCGGCGTCGCGGTCCCGACGGGCGTGTCGGGCGATTCGTTGGGTGACCAGGATTCATCCGGGTCAAGGCAGATGACGGCGGCTGCCGGCATCGGAAAACGGCTGCTGAGGTTCCGCTGTGTCAGCAACACATGAATGCCGGCGTCGCCGAGAA
>JACQEF010000198.1 GCA_016200745.1 Chloroflexota bacterium
GCTCGTCGGCCCCGCAGACCTCCTTGAGCTCGTCGAGCGGGTGGGTCCGCTTCTGCTCATCGAGGATCACGATCTCGTCGATCGGCGCGGGGTAGCCCATCCGGATCCGGAGCATGAACCGGTCGAGCTGGGCCTCGGGGAGCGCGAACGTCCCTTCGTACTCGATCGGGTTCTGGGTGGCGATGACGAGGAACGGGTCGGGCATCTTGTAGGTCGTGCCGTCGATCGTCGCCTGGTGCTCCTCCATGCATTCGAGCAGGGCGGACTGCGTCTTCGGCGTGGCCCGGTTGATCTCGTCGGCGAGGACGATCTGGCTCATGATCGGGCCGGGCCGGAACTCGAACTCCTGGGTCTTCTGGTTGTAGATGGACAGGCCCGACACGTCGGACGGGAGCAGGTCGGGCGTGAACTGGATCCGCCGGAACGAGCAGCCGAGGCTCCGGGCGATGGCCTTGGCGAGCACGGTCTTGCCGGTGCCGGGCACGTCCTCGATCAGCACGTGGCCACGGCACAGCAGGGCCACCAGGGCGAGACGGACCTCGTGATGCTTGCCGACGATGACGCGCTCGACGTTGGCGAGAACCCTGTCGCCGGTCTCCTGGATCTTGCTCATCGGCCTCTCTCGTGGTCTGGCGCGTGGACCTGGCGCCGGAACGGACGGGATCGCTGGACAATGCGACGTGCGTCGCGCGACTCGAGTCGTGCGACCCGGTCGAAGGTCGCGTCGTTGGCAGATAGTACGTCCAGTCGGTGGGTTTGGTTCCCGCTCGGGCAGCAGTCGTCGGCCCGTTCCCGGATCCGCATCGCCGACTGCAGGTGGAGCAGCAGTCGAACCATGACGGATCGGCAATGACGGAGGGTGGTTCGCTGGCAGTGCCGAACGCCGAGCGCGTCCGTCTGGCCGAGACGGCCGCGGGCGTGGCCCGCTGGGATCGCTGGGGACCCTATCTCGCGGAACGGCAGTGGGGCACGGTTCGCGAGGACTACTCCGCCGACGGCACGGCCTGGGACGCATTCCCGCACGACCACGCCCGGTCGCGGGCCTATCGCTGGGGCGAGGACGGCCTGCTCGGGATCAGCGACGACGCGGCCCGGCTCTGCTTCGCGATCTGTCTCTGGAACGGCGTGGATCCCATCCTCAAGGAGCGCCTATTCGGGCTCGGCGGACACGAGGGCAACCACGGCGAGGACGTCAAGGAGCACTATCGGTATCTCGACGCCACGCCGAGCCACGCCTACCTCAAGGCAGCGTACCGCTATCCGCAGCGCGCCTTTCCGTACGCCGACCTGGTCGAACAGAACCGGCGACGAGGCCGGTCCGAGCCCGAGTACGAGCTGGCCGACACCGGCATCTTCGACGACGGCCGCTGGTTCGACGTCCAGGTCGAATACGCCAAGGCGGGGGCCGAGGACATCCTCATCCGGATCTCGGTGACCAATCACGGGCCCGCGCCGGCGGCGCTCCACCTCCTGCCCACGCTCTGGTTCCGGAACACCTGGTCGTGGGGGCGCCACCACGCCCGCCCGGCGCTGGCGGCCGCCGAGTCGTCCGTCGATGGGAAGGTCGTGCGCGCCGCCCACGGGCAGCTGGGCGAATTCCACCTGGTGGCGGCCGGATCGCCCGACCTGCTCTTCACGGAGAACGAGTCGAACGCCGAGCGACTCTGGGGCGCCGCCAATGCGACGCCGTACGTCAAGGACGGGATCTCCGCGACCGTCGTCGACGGCCTGGCCGGCCGGGTCAATCCGGGCGGCGTCGGGACGAAGGTTTCGGCGCACTACGTCCTCACCCTTGAGGCCGGCACGGCGCAGGTCGTGCTGCTGCGACTGGCGAAAGGCCCGCCCCGTTCGCCGGTCCCGGACGCCGACGCCGTCTTCGGGGCGCGGGTCGCGGAGGCGGACGCGTTCTACGCCACGCTGACGGGCAACGGGCTCACGCCCGACGAGGCCCTGGTCCAGCGACAGGCGTTCGCGGGACTGATCTGGAACAAGCAGTGGTATCACCTCGACGTGGCGGAGTGGCTCGACGGCGATCCCGCCTCGGCTCCCCCGCCGCCGTCACGTCTCCACGGGCGCAACAGCGACTGGCGCGAACTCAACACCGCCGACGTCCTGTCGATGCCCGACGCCTGGGAGTACCCGTGGTTCGCCGCGTGGGATCTCGCCTTCCACTGCCTGCCGCTGGCATTGCTCGACCCGGCCTTCGCCAAGAACCAGCTGGTGCTCCTGACGCGCGAGTGGTACATGCACCCGAACGGCCAGCTGCCCGCCTACGAATGGGCGTTCTCGGACGTCAACCCGCCCGTCCACGCCTGGGCAGCCTGGCGTGTCTACAAGATCGACCGGCGGATCTCCGGCGTCGCCGACCGCGCGTTCCTGGAGCGGGTCTTCCACAAGCTGCTGCTCAACTTCACCTGGTGGGTCAACCGCAAGGACGCCGACGGACACAACGTCTTCCAGGGCGGGTTCCTGGGTCTCGACAACGTCGGCGTCTTCGATCGGAGCGCGCCGCTGCCCGTCGACGGTCACCTCGGCCAGGCCGACGGCACCGCCTGGATGGGCATGTACTCGCTGAACATGCTGGCGATGGCCCTCGAGCTCGCCCGCGAGGACCCGGTCTACGAGGACATCGCGACCAAGTTCTTCGAGCATTTCCTGTACATCGCGGGAGCGCTCAACGGCGTCGGCGTCGAATCCGTCCCGCTGTGGGACGAGTCGGACGAGTTCTTCTACGACACGCTCCACCTGGCGACCGGTGAGAACGTCCCGCTCAAGGTGCGATCGCTGGTCGGCTTGATCCCGTTGCTCGCGGTCGAGACGCTGGAACCCGGGCTGCTCGAGCAGATGCCGGGGTTCCGGCGGCGAATGCGCTGGTTCCTCGCCAATCGCCCGGCGCTGTCGGCGCTCGTGCCGTCCTGGGAGACGCCGGGCCTCGGCGAGCGACGGTTGCTCGCCCTCGTCCACGGGCATCGGATGAAGGCGCTCCTGCACCGGATGCTCGACGAGGACGAGTTCCTGTCCGGCCACGGGATCCGGTCGCTGAGTCGAGCGCACCTCGCCGAGCCGTACGTCCTCGACCTCGGCGGCACGCGCAACACGGTCGACTACGAGCCTGCCGAATCGCAGTCGGGCCTGTTCGGCGGCAACTCGAACTGGCGGGGCCCGGTCTGGTTTCCGATCAACTACCTGCTGATCGAGGCGCTCCAGAAGTTCGACCACTACTACGGCCCGGAATTCGCGGTCGAGTGCCCGACCGGTTCGGGGCGGCTGGCCTCCCTCGGGGAGGTCGCGGAGGAGCTCGGCGATCGGCTCATCTCGCTCTTCACGGTGGACGCCGACGGACGGCGGCCAGCCCTGGGTTCCGACGGCCTGGGCGAGGATCCGCTCTTCTTCGAGTACTTCCATGGCGATACCGGGGCGGGACTGGGCGCGAGCCACCAGACCGGCTGGACGGCGCTCGTCGCAAAGCTCCTGGAGGCCAGGGGACGACATCGGGCGGCGAAGGCGTGACCGGGGCCTCGGCCGAGCGCCCGTTCGTCCAGCTCGGTCCCGATGTCTGTGGCGACCTGGAGTCAGGCATCCGGGACGAGTGGCTGGTCACGAACGGACTGGGCGGCTACGCCTTCGGCACGGTCGCCGGCCCGCCGACCCGCGTCTATCACGGGCTTTTGGTCGCGGCGCTGGCGCCGCCCGTGGGCCGGACGGTGCTCGTCGGCGGCCTGCTCGAATGGGCCGTGGTCGATGGCGAGCGGGTCGCCCTCCATGCGCTCGAGCACGCTGACGGCCGGATCGACGGCGACGGCTACCGGCGGCTGGTCTCGGCCCGGCTCGACGGGATGCGGCCGGTGTTCACCTACGCGATCGGCGGCGTCCGGATCGAGAAGCGGATCTGGATGGCCGAGGCCGCCAACACGACGTACGTCCGCTACGACAGCGTCGGCGCGGACCGGCCCATCGAGCTCGAGCTGACACCGCTCACGACGTTCCGCGACCACCACGAGACGCGCCGCGAGGCCGACGGCATCCCGGGGGGGCCACTGCGGATCCTCGCACCGGACGGGTCGTTCGCGCCGCACGGGTCAGAGGCGCAGGGCCGCTGGATCCGTGACATCCGCCACCGTGAGGAGACCGCCCGCGGGCTCCCCGATCGATCCGACCTGTGGGCGCCGGGCACCGCGCGGTTCGCGATGTCCGCGGGTCACCCGGCCACCCTGATCTTCACGGCCGAGCCGACCGATCCGCAGGACCCGGCCCTCGCCCTTGCGGCGGCGGTCGCGCGCGAGACGGACCTGCTCGAGCTCGCCGGCGCCCGCGGCGCGTCGGACTTCGTGCGCGACCTCGTGCTCGCCGCCGACCAGTTCCTCGTCCGACGCGACATCCCGATCGGCGGCGATCGGACGGAGCCGGGACGGACGGTGATCGCGGGCTATCCATGGTTCAACGACTGGGGCCGCGACACGATGATCTCGCTGCCCGGGCTGTGCCTGTCGACCGGCCGCCACGCCGAGGCCGCCGCCATCCTTCGCTCGTTCGCCCGGTTCGTCCGCGACGGGCTGCTCCCCAACAACTTCCCGGACCACGCCGGCGAAGTCCCCGAGTACCACACGATCGATGCCTCGGTCTGGTATCCCCTCGCGGTCCGGGCGCACGCGGTTGCGACGGGCTCGGGTGCGCTCATCGACGAGCTCCTGCCGACCCTCCGCTCGCTCCTCGACGCCCACGTCGCGGGGACCCGGTTCGGGATCGGGATGGATCCGGCCGACGGGCTCCTTCGCGGTGGAGCCGAGGGGTACCAGCTGACCTGGATGGACGCGCGAGTCGACGGCTGGGTGGTCACGCCACGACGCGGCAAGCCCGTCGAGATCCAGGCACTCTGGATCAGCTCGCTTCGGGCCGTCGGCGGGTGGCTCGTCGAGCGCGGCAATCCGGACGGTGCCGGTACCCGCTATCTCGATCTTGCCGACCGGGCGGTTGCGGCCTTCGTCCAGCGATTCTGGCGACCCGAGCTCGGCTACCTTGCCGACGTCGTGGACGGGCCGGACGGCGACGACCTCTCGCTCCGACCGAACCAGGTGTTCGCGCTCTCGGTCCCCTACCCGCTCGTCCAGGGAGAGGTCGCCGCGTCCGTGGTTGACGCGGTCGGTCGCGCGCTGGCGGTGCCGCTGGGCTTGCGCTCGCTCGCGCCCGGCGATCCGGCCTACCGCCCGGTGTTCCAGGGGGACCGCCGGTTCCGCGACGCGGCGTACCACCAGGGAACCGTCTGGACGTGGCTGATCGGGCCGTATGCGGCGGCGGTCGCGCGGGTCCGGGGGGACGCGGCGGCCGGGCTGGACATCCTCCGTCCGTTCGAGGCCCACCTCCGGACGGCCGGCCTGGGCTCGGTCTCCGAGATCCTGGAGCCCGAGCCTCCGTTCGAGCCACGCGGCTGCCCGTTCCAGGCCTGGGGCGTGGCCGAGGTCCTGCGCGTCTGGCGGGCGCTCGGCGGGAACTGACCGGTCGCCCGCGACCGTGCGTCGGCCCGGCGAATCGGGGGCCACGACCGCGAGGAAGCGGCGCCGGACCAGCATCGGCCGGCTCCGGGCCAGCGAACCGGGCCGGCGGACGGCAAGGGAGGGAGCGAGGCGTCGCGCCCGGCCCCAGACCGTCACGAGCGCCCGGCTCCCCGGATCCCCTGCATGGCCACACGGTTGGGCGGCCCGGTTAGCCGCCCGTTGCCGGAGCGTGAACAGTTCGACCGATCAGCCGCGGATGAGCGTCAGCGCCCCCACCCACACGGTCATCAGGCAGCCGATCGCGCCCATCGCCGCCAGGAACAGCTCACCGCCCGCCCACGACGCGACGGCGACCGCGCCGAACATCGCCGCCAGGACGAGCGCGATCGCGGCCAGGCCGATCCGCTCGATCATCGGGCGAGGCTCGCGCGGGGACGCCTCCTCATCGCGTACGCGTGGATCCTCGCTCACGGCGCTCCCTTCAGGTATCGAGCCATCAACCGGCCCGCGATCGGCGCGGCCACCTCCCCGCCCCGGCCGGCCTGCTCCACGAGCACCGCGATCGCGACCGTCGGGTTGTCCGCCGGAGCGAACCCGATGAACCACGAGTGTGGCTCACCCGAGCCGCCGAGCTCGGCCGTGCCGGACTTGCCGGCCGTGGTCACGCCGCTCACCTTGGCCCCGGTCGTGAACAGTCGCCCGAGCGACCCCTCGACGGCCTGCACCATGGCCGCCTTGATCGCCTCGGCGTCGGCGGCCTGGATCACCCGCCCCATCGACGAGGCAGCGATCGAGCGGGTCCCGCTGCGCTCGCCGGTCATCGAGGTAACGAGCCGTGGCCGCATCAGCTCTCCGTCGTTGGCAACCGTGGCCGCAACCAGCGCCATCTGGAGCGGCGTCACGAAGGTCTCGGCCTGGCCGTACGACGCGTTTGCAAGCTCGACGTCGTCGACGAACCCGCCCGGTCGGTCGCCGCGACCGTTCGTCACCTGCGAGGCCGCGGTCGGCAGGTCGAATGGCAGCGGTGCGCCAAACCCCATCCGCTCGGCATAGCTCACCAGGTTCGCGCCACCGGTGCGGAGCCCGGTCAGGGCGTACCAGATGTTGCACGACACCTCGGTCGCGCCGACGAGGTCGAGCGCACGCGAACCCGTCTGGGGATGGTGGCCGTCCTGGACCCGGTAGCCGTCGACCAACAGGCCGTTCTTCTCCGCGGTGGGCTGCTGTTTGTACGTGGTCGATGGGGTGATCGCCCCCGAGCCGAGCCCGGCGATCGCGGTCACGATCTTGAACACCGAGCCGGGCACGTACCGGCCGAGCGTTGCGCGCGGGAGGAGCGGCTGGGCGGCGTCGTCCTGGAGCGCGGCGAAGGCCGCCTGCGACGTGGCGGGGTCGGCGATCGTCGAGGCGTCGTAGGTCGGCGTCGACGCCAGCGCGAGGACCTCACCGGTCCGGGGA
>JACQEF010000199.1 GCA_016200745.1 Chloroflexota bacterium
CGCCGCTGGCCGCGCTCATCGCGGCCAGGATGGCGGCACCGGCGAGCATCTGGATGCCGGTGGCCAGCAGCGGCAGCCGTGGCAGGTGCGCCCGGTGCGATGCGAACAGCGAGCCGCTCGCCCACGAGATCGGGGAAGCGACGAGGGCCGCCAGCCCGAGCCCGTCGAGCCCCCCGGACCCGCCGAATGCCGATGGGCCGATCAGGATCGCGACTCCACCGAACCCGGCGACGATCCCGACCACGGCGAGGCGGGGGAGTCGCTCGCCCAGGAACACGCGGCCGAGGATGGCGACCCAGACCGGCATCATCGCGATCAGCAGCGCGGTGATCCCGGACGGGACGGTCTGCTCGCCGAACGAGACCATGCCCATGCCGCCGCCGAGCAGCAGGGCGCCCACGATCGTGCTGTCGCGCCACTCGCGGGCCGTCGGGCGCGCGATCGCCCGGCCCTCTCGCGCGAGGGACCAGGCGACCAGCACTGTGCCGGCGATCAGGAACCGGGTCGCCGCCATCAGGAACGGCGGGATCGTGTCGATCGCGATCGCGATCCCCAGGTAGGTCGATCCCCAGACGACGTACAGGATCAGCAGGCCGACCCAGATCGGCGACCGCCGGGGGGCGGCCGACGCACCAGTTGGCATAGACGGCTGGTCCAAGCCCGGAGTGTACGGGTCGGTCGCCCGCCGCGTCCAGTGGCTCAGGCCGCAATCGCCCCGGACGCGGGCCGGCAGACGCGGCAGGGCCGGTAGCCTGCCCCCGCAGCGGCCGCCAGCGAGCGGAACGGCACGCGATGCGGTGGCGTGACCCGCTTCGCATGTCGGCAGGTGGGCAGGCAGACGACGTGCGTCGTGTCCGACCCGATGTAGCGCAAACCGGAACGCGCTGCAGCCTCCATGGCGTCCGGGTCCAGCCCCTCGGTGGCCAGGATCGTCCGCTTGTTCTCCGGCCCGCCGAGCGAGTACTGGCCGATCGATCCGTCGGTCCGGACGACGCGGTGGCAGGGCACGATCAGCGGCACCGGGTTGTGGCCGAGCGCGGTGCCGACGGCCCGGACCGCCTTGGGGCGGCCGATCTCCGCCGCGATCCAGCCGTAGGGCCGGACCTCGCCGCGCGGGATCTCGAGCGCCTTCCGCCAGACGTCGCGCTCGAAGTCGGTATGGCCGCGCAGGTCGAGGTCGATCCGGACCTGCCGGTCACCACCGAGACGTCGCTCGATCGCGCGGGCCAGGGCCGCGGGCAGCGCATCGGCCCGCACCGCGCGCCGGCCGGTTCGGGCGAGGTGGTTCGCCTCGAACGTGGTGTCGTCCGGCGCGGCCTCGACGGCCGACACGCCCAAACCGTTCCAGGCGACCACGAGCGGGCCGATCGGGGCGTCGAAGCGTGCGTACCGGTCGACCATGCCGACCTCGACGAGGACGCCCAGCGCCAGGGTCGGCGGCGCGGGGGTCATCAGGTCCGCCATGGCGGTCTCCAGGTCCTTGTCGCTGAGGGTCATGCGGTCATCTCCTCGCGCTCGCGTCGCTGGGCGGCCTCGAACGCCGTGCGCAGCAGGGCCAGGCCGCGGTGGACCTGGGCCTTGACGGTTCCCTCGGGTCGGTCGAGCGCGGTCGCGACCTCTGGATAGCTCAGGCCATCGACGTGGCGCAGGACGACGGCCGTCCGGTATGCGGGTGGCAGGGTCAGCAGCAGGGCCGCCCAGGTCTCGCGCGTATCGCGGCGCGCCGCGGCGACGGCGGGCTCGGCGGCCTCGTCGGCGCGCGGCTCGAGCGTGCCGAGCTCGGTGGCGTCGAGCGACAGCGCCGGCCGCGCGACCGCCGCCCGGGCCGCCCGCCGCGCGAGCCGCGAGCGGCACAGGTTGAGCACGATCGTGGCGAGCCACGGCCGGAGACGCAGCTCGAGGATTCGCCCGGGCTCGTAGCTGCCGAGGGCTCGGTAGGCCCGGACGAAGGCGTCCTGCGCCGCCTCCTCGGCCTCGTGCCGATCGCCGAGCACCCGCAGGGCGATCGAGAAGAGCCGATCCTGGTGGGCCAGCACGAGCGTCTCGAACGATCCGTCGAGGTCGTCGGCCAGGGCGGTGAGCAGCGTGCCGTCCGTGTCCATCGTCATCCAGAACCCAGGGTCGCGGCCAACCGTTGCCGCCCCGGCCGCTGACCGACAACGGTACCCGCCCGGACGCCGCCGAACGTTGCGGTTCCTCCAGACGGCGCGCCCGGCCGCCATGCGACAATCGGCCGAGGATGCAGCTCGACGACCGTTTCGACGAACTGGTCGACAGCCTGACCGGCTTCCACCGGACCTGGTTGATCTACCTCGGCGTGGAGCTCGGGCTGTTCGGCCGGCTCCGGGCCGCGGGCCGGAACGGCCTGACGGCCGCCGAGCTTGCCGTGGCGAGCGGTTGCGACCCCGCGCCGATCGGCGCCTGGGTGTCGGCGGCGGATGCCCAGGGCCTGATCGAGCTGCAGGGCGAGCGGATCCTCATCGACGACGAGACCGCCGTCGTCCTCCTCGACGAGGCGCGTCCGGAGTTCCTCGGCGGCCAGTTCGTCCACGCCGTGATCGCATCGCTCGACTGGGCGGGCATGCTCGAGTTCTTCCGCACCGGGCGACCAGTCCGTGAGCGACCCGATCGCTACCGCCTGTCGATCGAGCGGCTCACGGTCCAGGACGTCGCCGTCTTCTTCCAGGAGGCCCTGGCCGAACTGCCCCAGCTCGTGGCCGACCTGTCGGGCGGTGGCCGGGTCCTCGACATCCACTGCGGCGGCGGCCGGTGGCTGATCGCGATGGCGCAGCGGTTCCCGGCCCTGCGGCTGGTGGGTCTGGAGTTCGAGCCCGACTCGGTGGCGCGGGCCCGAGCCAACGTGTCGGCGGCCGGGCTGGCCGGCCGGATCGAGATCCGGCAGGGCCAGGTCGACCAGGTGGGCGGCGCCGGCGAGTTCAGCCTCACGTACTTCCAGTACGCGCTGCACCAGCTTTCCGATCCGGTCGGCGCGCTGCGTGCCGCCTGGGCGGCCACGGACCCGGGCGGGCGCCTCGTCGTGCTCGACTGGCCGCTGCCGTCGTCGCGCGACGAGTTCCGCTCGCGCCAGGGCGAGCTGGTCGCGGCGGTCCAGCTCGACGAGCTCTACCAGGGCACGTCGCTGGCGACCCGTGAGCAGTTCGCTGGCTGGTTCGCCGAGGCCGGGATCCCGGCCCCGGCGACGATCGACCTGGCGTCGGGCGCGTCACTGTTCGTCGCCGACCGCCCGTAGCCGGCCGCCCGGTCGGGCCTGTGCGGGCCCGGCCCAGGGCGGCGTGCGAGCGTGGCAGCCGGCGCGAGCCCCCGCCGGTCAGCTGATCGTGATCGTGCCCTTCATGCTCGAGTGGATCTTGCAGTGGAAGGGATACGTCCCGGCGGCCGTGAACGTGAGGCCGTCCGACGAGTTCGGACTGATCGTCCCGGTCGTGCAGGTCCCGTCGTCGAGGGTGGCCGTGTGCGGGGCGGAATCGTTGTTCGTGAAGGTGATGACGTCACCGACCTTGGCCTGGATGTCGGCCGGCCCGAACGTGAAGTCCTTGATCGTGACCGCGACCTGGCCGGCGGATGCGCTCTGGCTGCAGGCGGCGCCTCCGGCGGCCGGGGTGCTGGCGGCCGTCGATGCTGCCGGACTCGGCGCGACCGCGGACGGTACGGCGGTGGCACCGCTCGACGAGCAGGCGGCGAAGAGCATGACGGCGCCGACCAGAAGGCCGGCAAGGGCTCGATGACGCATGGGTTGATCTCCTGTTGATGGGCGCTGTCGGTGTCAGGACAGACTACGCATGGCCCGCCGCGGCGGTTTTCGCGCCGCTATGGTGTGCGAGGCATGACGACGATCGATGCAGCGACGATGCGCCGCCTGACGCTCCACGAGACCCAGGTCCACGCGATGCCCGGCCGCGAGGTCCGGGACCTCGGCGACGCGATCCTGCTGCACGACCCGATCGATCCCGAGCCCTTCTGGAACCGGATCGCAGCCGTTCGCTGGCCGTCCGACCCGGTCGCCTTCGACCGGCGGCTGACCGAGACGCTGGTGCTGTTCGCTTCGCTCGGGCGCCAGCCGCACGTCTGGCCGTCGCCGCTCCACGACATGCCGGCGGACCTCGTCGAGCGGCTCACCGCCAACGGGTTCCGGGACACCGGGGAGGGGAGCGTGATGGTTCTGGCCGACCCGGGGCCGTCGCAGGTGCTGGTCGCGCGACCGCTGGCGCCGGGCGTGACCGTCGAGCGTCTGTCCGGGATCCGCGGGAAGGTCGCCGCCGAGGCGGCGACCGCGATCGTCGAGGTCCTCGCCGACGCGTTCGACGTGGGGAGCGACCGCCGGCTCGGGGTGACGGCCGAGACGATCAGCTCGCTCGCCCGACCGACGTTCACGCACTACCTCGCGCGCTGGGACGGCCGCCCGGTCGCGGTGGCGAGGCGGGCGACCTTCGACGGCATCAGCTACCTGTCGTCCATCGGAACCGCGGCATGGGGGCGCGGCAACGGGTTCGGGCGGCTCGTGACGGCGGTCGCCTCGAGCGACGCGGTCGCGGCGGGCAGCCGGTGGACCCATCTCGGGGTCTTTGCCGACAACCGGGGCGCCATC
>JACQEF010000220.1 GCA_016200745.1 Chloroflexota bacterium
CGACCTGGCCACGCCGGCCGTGAGCCAGGCGCGCCACCCGGTGCCCACGGTGGAGCCGCGGCATATCGAGCACCTCGAGGCGCTGATCGACGAGCTCAACGACGTGGTCGGGCCGCTGGCCAACTTCCTGCTGCCGGGCGGATCCGTCGGCGCGGCGGCGCTCCACGTCGCGCGGACCGTGTGCCGCCGGGCCGAGCGACAGGCGACGGCGCTCGCCCGCGATGAGCCGATCGGGCCGACGGTCCTGCCCTATCTCAACCGCCTGTCCGACGCCCTGTTCGTCATGGCGCGCTACGAGAACCACGAACGGGGTGTGGCCGAGCCGCTGTGGCAGCCGGGGCGCTGAGCTCGACCGTCACCCGCTTCGTCGCGGGACCGCGCTCCGCGAGGTAGACCAGGCCGCCGTCCACGCGCAGGGTCACCGCCTCGCCGTCCACGTGACCCGGGTATTCCCCGTCCGGGGGCAGCGCGATCGGCAGGTCGAAGTCGATCCGGCGACCCCTCAGGCGATCCCGCTGCAGCCTGCCGGTGAGCGTGACCGGGCGACCGAGCAGCCTGGCGGCGTCGTCGAGGTCGCCGGCGGCGATCGCGGCCCGGATGTCCGCGCTCCGGACCGAGCGGCCGTCGAGGGTGAACGGCTCCACGACGACAACGTCGAACTCGTCGCGTCGACCGAGCGCGGCCAGCGTCTCGGGCGTCCCTTGGCGCTGGTAGCCGAACGCGGCATCCGGGGTCATCAGGAACCCGCGCAGGTGGACGCGACGCCGGATCCGCTCGACGAAGGCGTCGTACGGCGTCTCCCGCAGCGCCGCGTCGAACGGCTGGACGACCGTGACCTCGACCCCGGCCTCGGCGAGTCGCTCCAACCGCTCGGCCGGGTCGAGGAGGAGCGGTGGCGCGTGGCCGGTCAGGACCTCGTCCGGATGATGATCGAAGGTGATCACGGTCGGCCGCGCGCGCCGATCCGCCGCTTCGGCCACGAGATGACGGAGCAGGTAGAGGTGGCCGAGGTGGAGGCCGTCGAACACCCCCACGACCACGAACGCGGGCCCGAGCTCGGGCCGGAGACCCTCGACCCGGCTGACGACCTCCATCCGGCGGTCAGCCGACGGGAGCCGCCGCCGGCGGCACCACGAACACCTTGTCCGGCGCGAGCCGCCCGGCCGATCCCGAGGCGATCGCCACGCGCGAACCGGCCGTGTCCACGAGGCGGTAGTGTTCGGCGGCGCCCGGCAGCCCGGACGCCGGCCGGACGGACTGCCCGCGCGCGGCGGCTGCGACCTCGTCCACGTTCAGGACGACGGTAGGAAACGCCTCCAGGCCAGTGTCGATCGGGCGCAGGAAGGGCGCCAGGCCTGACGGACCCTCGGCGGCGGCAGCGCGGAGGAGATCCAGGTCGGTGGCGTCGGCGAGGGTGAACGGTCCCGAGGCCGTGCGGGAGAGCGCTCCGAGGTACGCGGCATTGCCGAGGGCCACGCCCAGGTCGCGCGCCAGCGCCCGGACGTATGTCCCGGCCGAGCATGCCACGTCGATGACCGCGACCGGCCGATCCGGGTCGGCGTCGTCCCATGCCAGCAGGGTCAGCTCGTGGATCGTCACCTCGCGCTCGTCGAGCACGACGGTCTCCCCGGCCCGGGCCATGGCGTATGCCCGACGCCCGGCGACCTTGATCGCGCTGAACGCCGGCGGTCGCTGCCAGATCGTGCCGGTCAGCCTGCGCATCGCCTCGAGCGCGGCATCGCGCCCCGGCGCGGCGCCGCCGGCGGGTGTCAGCTCGCCCTCTAGGTCGTCGGTCGAGGAGGACGCGCCGAAGCAGACGGTCGCGCGATACCCCTTGCGGTCGCCGAGGTGGTACTCGACCATCCGCGTCCCGTGTCCGAGGAACACGGGGAGGACGCCGGTGGCGAACGGGTCCAGGGTGCCGCCGTGGCCGACGCGCTTGGTCGCGGCCAGGCGCCGGATCAGCCCCACGACGTCGTGTGACGTGGGACCGGCCGGCTTGGCCACGACGAGGATGCCGTCCAGCCCCGGGCCGAGCGACGATCGCGCCATGCTAGCGGCTGACCGTCGCGACCAGCCGGGTTGCCTCGGCGAGCACCGCGGGTCGTGCCTCGGCCAGCGGCGCCTCGATCGTGGCTCCGGCCGCGCGTGCGTGACCGCCGCCCCCGAACCGGCCGGTGAGGACCGTGGCATCGACGCCGCCGGGTCGCGTCCTGACGCTGATCCGGGTGCTCTTTCCGGCCTCCTTGAACAGGATCGCCACCTCGGCCGCCTCGGCCTGCGACAGGAGGTCGATGATGCCCTCCGAGTGCGCCCGCACCGTGCCGGTCTCGACGATGTCCGCCTCGGTCAGGCTCGACCACACGATCCGCCCGTCGTCGGCGGTCTCGAGCCGATCGAGCACCCGCCCGAACAGGCGGAGCTGGGCGTCCGGCTTGGTGCGGTAGAGACGTCGCGAGATGTCCGACAACGACGCCCCCGCACCGACCAGCGCGGCGGACACCATGAGCGTGCGGGGCGTGGCGTTTGGGTGCGCGAACGTCGCCGTGTCCATGACGATGCCCGCCATCAGGTTCGAGGCGAGGGCGCCTTCATCCATCGCCAGACTCAACCCGAGCCGCCGTGCCAGGAGGGTGACCAGCTCGCACGTCGCGGCGGCGGATGGATCGATCCAGTCGGTCGGACCGCCGGCGTCGTTGGACGCGTGATGGTCGATGACCACCCGCGGTAGCCGCTCGAACAGGTCCGCATGACGGACGCCGACCTCGCCGATCCGCTCGAGCGACCCGCAATCGACGATCACCGCCAGGTCGTAGGCGGCAGCCGGCTCGGGATCGGTCCGGTAGCGCTCGATCCCGGGCATGAACCCGTACAGCGGCGGGATCGGGTCCGTGCACAGCAGGTCGGCGGCGCCGCCGCCCGCGGCGACGAGCCGCGCCACCGCCATGGCGGCCCCGATCGTATCGGCATCCGGGTTCTCGTGGCTCACTGCCAGTACGTGCCGCGCCGCGGCGACGCGGCTGACCACGGGTTCTGGAACGGCCGACAGGAACGGCTCGAGGTCGACCGTCACCGTCCGGTCCGTCGCTGGCTGTCATTGCGGGCGTCGCCGTGGACGCGACCTCGGGCCTCGTCACGGCGGCGACGCCGCTGGACCGGCGGCCGGACCGCCGACGGGGGCTCTTCGGCGAGATCGCCGGGATGGGGAAGCCGGGCGACCGGCGTCGGAAGCGATTCGCCCAGCGGAGCGTCCGTGTCCGGCACCTCCCCGGCCTCGAGCTCGCGCAGCAGCTGGAGAACGCGGGTGCCGCGCTCCGCGGTGTCGTCGAGCTGGACATGGAGATCCGGGATGCGCTTGATCCGGAGTCGAGTGCCCAGCTCGTGCCGGACGAAGGGCATCGCCCGTCGCAGCGCCGCGAGGGTCGCCTCACGCTCGGGCGGCTGCCCGATCACGCTCACCCAGACCTTCGCGTGGCGAAGGTCCGGTGTCGTCTCCACCGAGGTGATCGTGGCGAACCCGACGCGCGGGTCGGCGACCTCACGCGACACGATCGCACCGATCTCCTGCCGCAGGAGCTCGTCGACGCGCTCGGTCCGCTGGCTCATGCTGGTCCCGTCGGCCGGCCGACTAGCCGGCCGATGATCGGGAGACCGTCTGCGAGGTGAAGCACTCGATGACGTCGCCTTCCTGGATGTCGTGGAAGTTCGCCAGCCCGATGCCGCACTCGTAGTTGGTGGCGACCTCGCGAACGTCGTCCCGGAAGCGGCGCAGCGATTCGATCCGGTCGGTGGCGATGATCTTGCCGCCGCGCCACACCCGGGCATTGCCTCGGACGATCCGTCCGTCGGTGACGAACGAGCCGGCGATGACCGTGCTCTTCCCGACGCGGATGACCTGGCGCACCTCGGCACGGCCTTCGACGACCTCCACGACCTCCGGCTCGAGCAGGCCCTTGAGCGCCGCGTCGATATCGTCGGTGAGCTTGTAGATGATGTCGTAGAGCCGGACGTCCACGCCCTCCGCCTCGGCGGCGCGGCGTGCCGTCTCGGTGATCCTGGTGTTGAAGCCGACCACGATGGCGTCGGACGCGGCCGCCAGCATGATGTCGTTGTCGGTGATGTCGCCGGCCCCCTGCAGCAGGACGTTGAGCCGGATGTCCTCCTGGTCGAGCTGCTCGAGGGCGTGGGTGATCGCACCGAGCGAGCCCGACACGTCGGCCTTGAGGATCATCCGCAGCTCCTTGGCCTGTCCGGCCTGGATCTGGCGGTAGAGATCCTCCAGGGTGGCTCGGCCACTCCCCTCCCCGCTGCGGGCGGCGGCCGCGGCCTTGCGGGCCTCGACCATCGAGCGGGCGGCCTTGTCGTCGGCAACCACGCGGAGGATGTCGCCGGCCGCGGGAACGTCGGCCAGGCCGAGGACCACCACGGCGGTCGCCGGGCCGGCCTTCGTGACCCGCTTGCCCTTGTCGTTCTCGAGCGCCCGCACCCGGCCGAACGTCTCGCCGACGACGATGATGTCGCCGACCTTGAGCGTGCCGGTCTGGACGAGCGCAGTGGCGACCGCGCCACGGCCCTTGTCGAGCTCGGCCTCGACGATGGTGCCGACCGCCGGACGCTTCGGGTTGGCCTTGAGCTCCTGGAGGTCGGCGACGAGCAGGATCATCTCGATCAGGGCATCGAGTCCGACCCGCGTCTTGGCCGACACCGGGACCATCGGCACGTCGCCGCCGTATTCCTCGACGACGACGCCGGCCTCGGTCAGCTCGGTCTTGACCCGCTCCGGGTTGGCGTCCGGCTTGTCGATCTTGTTGA
>JACQEF010000018.1 GCA_016200745.1 Chloroflexota bacterium
CGAGCAGCTCGTGCGCGCGCGCCGCGAAGAAGTGGTCCGGGAGCAGCAATCCCAGACTGACCGCCTCAAGGATCTGGAAACTCGCGGCCAGGCACGGCTTACAGCTCTCCGCAAGAGCCTGCCAAAGGATATCGTCGCAGCCCTGGACTCCCTTGAGAAGGCGCACGCTGATGCGGGCGCCAGCACTGAGTCGAACGTCAAGAGAATCAAGGCTCGACTCGCCGAGTCCCGCCCCTCGCCAGAAGGCGATACCCAGATCCATCCGGGCCTAGCCGGCGGCCACCTTGTCGCACCGAGCTCGCTCGGGTGGTTTACGCCCTACTACGGCACCTTGCATTGGGACAACGGCAGTGTTGTCTGGCAGGGCTACTACCCAGGCAACATCGACCTGTGGGATGCGTGCAACGGCAGTGGCTCGGGCATCTTCGGCACCGGCGCCTGCGGTGGCAGCATCGTGATGGACTGGTGGTTCACCTACGTCGCCCCGCAGAACCGCAACTACGGCCACACGATCTGGGTGCCGTTCCACGGGTTCTACATCATCTATGCCGATGATGGCTTCTGGGATTCGAAGGAGGCACACGCCCGCATCGATCTCTCGGCAGTCGGCTACCAATACAACTACAAGGCTGGCGGCGGCACGAATGTGTTTGACATGGACAGCCAGAACATCAACGTCAACGACCGCTTCGACGGTTGGCGAACCATGTACTACGCGGACCTGCTCGGGGCTGACCGGGCCTATCTTCGGGTCAGCGCGTCGTTCTACGTCTACGCCCGGGGCGGCGGATCGACGGCTCAGTTGAACTTCAGTGACGGTAACGCCAACTACATCGGCACCCCTTGGGTGTATGTGGATTAGCCGTCCGCAAACGGCAGGCCACGGCACCCAAATCCGGTCCGCGTCCAGCGATATTCCGCCTCAGGGGCCGGCCGTCGTTTCTGACCTAGCGAAGCCCGGCTCTTGAGAGAAGCATAGACGTACGTGGGAGACCGGCGGCGCTCGGGCGGGACTCGCCCGCGACGCCGGTCGTCCCGTCGTAGTCCTGCCGTCCGCCTAGTCCTTGGCTCGTTAGCGTGCGATCTGCGAGGCAACTTCGGCTCCTCGCACCGGAGGGCTGGCCAGGTGGCCGGCCCTCCAAGAGAATCGCTGCGGCTTTGGCCCTGCTGCCTGGTCTGAAGTAGGCACTGAGCTTGGAACCGTCAGCGGTACCGATCGTTACGCGGTAGCACTGAAACGGCCGGATCTCCAAGATCTCCTCGTAGAGCAACTGGATCATCGTCGCTCTGGTCGGCGGCTTGGCCTTGGCCCAGCCCCAGGCGAAGTTGCGGATGCAGTCGATCGCCTTCGTGCCGTCCGAGAAACATGGTTTGCGCATGGCAGCGATCTGGGCCATTTAGCGAGTCCGCCGAGCGGCCTCTCCTCGCTGTGTCGCTGGACTGCCCGTCCCAAGGTCGGCTCGAGATTGGCACTGTGTCTCGGGATTTCGCCGCACGGCGGTTCAAGCCGTTTCTCGGCGAGCCGACGCTCACAAACTCGGAACGCGCGTCATCAGCCCGGATTCAGCGCCTTGAGGAGACCGTCGCGCAAGCGCAACCAGCGTTCGTAGCGCTTCGACTGGATCTGTTGGCCGCCAGCGAAGGGCATCGTGGGTGCTGCGGCACCGATGGCGCCCCATTGGGCGCCATCGAATACGGGGACGGACTGCGTCGCGCACGCGGCAAGGACGGCGTCGCCGAGCGCGGCGTCGGCTGCCGGGTGCCAGGTCTGCGCTGTGCCGAGTGTGTCGCTGACGAGCTGGCGCCAGAATGCGCTCCGGGCGCCGCCCCCGGTCGCCACGAACCGCTGGGCCGCGGGTTCGAAACCTCCCACCTCGAGCCCGGCACGGATCGAGAAGGCGTAGAACTCCAGGAGCGCACGATGGAGTTCGGCTCGACCGTGGCTCGCGTCCAGCCCGACGATCGCCGGAAGCCGCGCCGGTTGGCCGGGACGCGCATGCGCCAAGAAGTAGGGTACAACGAACGGACTGTCGATCGAGACGGGCAGCTCGGCGGCCTCTGCATCGAGGCGAACGATCGCGGTCTCGGTCGAGGTTGGCCCGGACCGGATCCCTCGCGCCGCCTGGCGTTGCGTGGTCGTTACCGGATTGCCCGAGGTCACCAAGGCCGTTGGCGAGGCGGCACGGGTTCGCTAGAATGTGGCCTCTCCCGAGCGGGAGTAACTCAGTTGGCAGAGTGTCAGCTTCCCAAGCTGAATGTCGCGGGTTCGAGCCCCGTCTCCCGCTCCACTTCCCCTCTCCATGAGCCGGCAGGACCTACCGGACCAACCATTCAGTAGGCCGGCAGAGCGTCGTGCACGGCGAACCAGGCCTGGCGTGCATCGGCGGCGCGGGCGAGTTGACCGTGGTTCATCACGCTGATGACACTAACGGACGGCCAGATCAGCTGTCGCGGTCCCGGTCCGGCGAGCCGCTTCGCAGCTCACGGTCACGAGGGCCGTCTGCGGGTCGGTGTTGTTTCCGACGGTCCAGGCCCATGTGACCTCGCCCGAGGAGTTCGCCGTTTTGGGGTCGAGGCCCTTTGCTTCGAACTCGCCAGACTGGTACACCACGCTGATCGGGCAGCTCGCCCGCTTGGCCGTTCGCACCTTGATGGATGCGCGGTCGCCAGGCGAGACGGTCTTCGGAGCCTGGGTGGCCTTCACCGGCAGCGGGACGAGCGTCGCAGTCGGTTCTGGCGTGGTCATCGGCTCGTCGCTTGCCAGGAGTTGGAGCGGGGCCTGGGACGTCGCGTCGGTCGCCCCTCTTCTCCCGAGCAGGCTGTGAACAACGCGGCCGTTGCGAGGACGAGGATCACGCGGAGTCCATTCCGTCTCACAGGCGTCGCACCAACTCAAGAGACTTGGCATCAAACTCGTCCGGCGTGACCACGCCCGCGTCGCGAAGACTGACGAGTTCGCGGAGGTGATTGAGTGGCCCGTTGTCTTCTCGCTCTCCCTGCGTGGCCACCAGGTAGCTGGCCATCGTGGCGGTGATGGCGCCGAACAGTCCGATACCGAGGATCATGAGAACGCTGGCGAAGATCTTTCCCTCGGGCGTCACCGGATAGACGTCCCCGTAGCCCACCGTCGAGAGCGTGACGATCCCCCACCACAGCGCGTCGAGTGGACTGGTCACACACTTGCTGATGCCGTTCTCGGCGAGGTAGTAGCCGACCGAGCAGACGACCATCACCGCGAGCCAAAGGATGATCAGTCGAGCGAGCCCACGATGGTTGGCCACCCGATCGAGACCGTTGAGCGCTCGGTAGGCGCCCGAGAAGGCGCGGACCATGCGCAGGAGCCGAAGGAGCCGCAGCACGCGCAAGCCCCTGACGGTAGGGACCAGGGCCACGAGGTCGACCCAGTGGCCGCGCAGGTAGCCCCTCCGATCGTGGGCCGCGAGGAAGCGCGTCGCGAACTCGCCGGCGAAGACGATCGCCAATCCGACGT
Organism: Chloroflexota bacterium; assembly: GCA_016200745.1. GTDB lineage: Bacteria > Chloroflexota > Limnocylindria > Limnocylindrales > CSP1-4 > SPCO01. The sequence goes on from JACQEF010000018.1 coordinate 3,491, forward strand.
TCGCGACCGAGAGAATCGCGTCCCCGATCGGGCCCTCCTCGGGCTCGGCGAAACCGACGACGACGAACAGGATGGCAAGGCCCGCGAAGGTCAGCTCCCAGGCGATCTCATGCCTGGCGATGAACGAGTTGTACTTGTCGCGCAGGCTCATCGGTCTGGGTCCCCCGGATCTGCGGTTCACGGTGCGTAGATGACTTGCAGGGTGCGTGTCGTCGCCTTCTCGTTGTCGACGCGGAAGCGGAGGCTGTTGCGACCGCTCCTGAGCTTGACCTCCAGGGACCAGCTACCGTCCGAGGCGACGCGGGTGCTCTGGTCGGGCGCGTTGGAGATGTCCCGGACGACCCTGCTTCCAGCAGGCGCCGTGCCGCGCACGACAACGGTCTTCGTGGTCACGGTGGCTCCATCCACCGGGCTCAGGAAGGTAATCGGCCCAGCGCCCCACAGGCCACGGTCATGCTCGCGGGCGTCGACCTGGGCCGCGAGGTACAGGTCGACGTACTTGACGTCGGGCGGGTAGGTCGACACGCGGGCGTAGCCATCCCGCACGAGCTCGAGATCGACCAGCCGCCACGTCGCGCCGTCGTGCAGCCAGACGTGGCGCAGCAGGCGCCCGTATTGGTCGGTCTCGGAGACGTCCTTCTCGAGAACGACGGTCGCGCCCTCGACGAGCGCCCGGTTTGCGTCCGCGGACTCACGACCCATCCACTCGACCGGGCTGCCCGGCTTGACCGTCTCGGGCGTGTCCATCCCGATGTAGCGGAGACGCTCGCCGCCACGACCTCGATCCACCACGATCGTGTCGCCGTCGATGACCCGGACGACGCGGGCCACTTCGGTTGGTCCGGTGGGCGCGAAGTCCGCGGAACCGGGCGAGGCGCTCGCAGCTTCGGCCGGTGCCGAGGATGGCTGTGGTGGTGCGCTCGAGGTCCGGACGGGCGTCCCGGTCGCCGGCTGACCCGCGCACGCGGCCACCACGCCAACCAGCAGGACAAGCGTCAAGAACGGACGGCGCACGGCGTGCCCGTCAGCGCGAAAAGGAACTGGATTCATCAATGCCCACGTCGGCGAGCCTAGACGTTCGCCGGGGCCCGGACAACGGGCCGTCGGTCTGGCCACAGCTCTCGGTCACGTGGGCGGCGTCGGCATCCGCCGGCATCGCTTTGAGCGCCAGGACATCAACCGATGCGACTTACCGTGCCGCCTCCGCCCCGATCCCGACGCCCGTCCCGCCAGGCGACGCGGAATCGACTATCCCCTCCGGGGCCCGGCCTCGACGACGGCGACGGCCACCGCCTGCCGTCCGAGGAACGACCGCGCCGACAATCCGGTGGCGTCGGCGTAGTGGACAATCGCCTCACAGACCTCCACGTCGGAACCCCCGGCATCGAGCATGACCTGGACCAGGTCGGCCTCGACATCGGGATCGCCGGCAACGCCGCCGGAAAGATCGACAAGCACCCGGCCGCCCTCGGGCAGGACGCATTCCATCGTCCCCTGCGAGGCTTCGTGGGCAGTCATGTCGGTTGAGATGAGCTTCGCTGTGTGGCGATCCAGCGCAAGCCTGCAGACCAGAAGGCCCGGGATGCCCGTCGGATGCGCGATCGGCGTGCCTGGCTCTCCCATCTACCGACCCAGTCCTCCGCCTCGACCGCCGAGATGTGGCCGAACGAAGCAAGGCGCTGAACGACCACGGCCCTCCGCGCGAAGTAGGGGCGATCCGGATCGGGCGAGAGGGCCATGTCCGCAGCGTAGGCGCTGACGTCCTCGGTACCCATATCCGTCGGGCCGCCGGATGTTGCATGGTCATGAACATGGCGTCTTGTGGGCGGCGTCCTCGCCCTGGCGCCGTGCCTGGTCGATTATTGGCTACCGCCCGGTGGCCGTTCCGGGCGAGGATTCGCTCAGGGTCTGCCGCCAAGCAGGCCCGACAGCGCCGTCTGCAACTGACCGGTCGAGGCCTGGACCTGGGCGTGGTCGGGGACTGCGCCGCCTGGCGTCAGGGTGTTGATCACGTCCGGCAGGACCGCCGCCACGCCCTGGCTTACCTGCTCGGGCGGGAGGCCCGATGAGGCAGCCAGCTGCGCGATCTGCTCGGGCGTCAGGAGCTGCTCCACCTGGGCTGCCGTGATCGGCTGGTTGGCGCCGGTACCGACCCATGACTGGGCCACGTCGCCCATGCCCTTGGCGTCCATCGCGTTGACGAGCTGATGCATGCCAGACTGACCGGCACCCGACTTGCCGCCGAGCATCGCGAGGATCGCCGGCAGGAGAGCGGGGAGCATCGCGCCCAGGCCGCCGCCCAGCATGCTGCCCATGCCGCCACCCACGGCGTTGCCGGCGCCCGCCCCGAGGCCGGCGCCCAGGACCGAGCCAAGCCCACCCTGGCCCATCAGGCCCCCGAGCAGATCGCCGATCCCGCCAGCCTGACCGGTCTGGCCGGTCTGGCCTTGCCCGCCGCCGGTGATGCCCTTGAGAAGGTCGTCCATCGCTGGTCCTCGCTCTCGATGGGAGGGTCGCGCTCCACGAGGGTGACCCTCCTGGCCGTCCGGTGTCTACTCGCCGGTCTCGTCCTCCACCTTGGCCCCGGGCGCGTTCTTCTGGACGGACTCGATCCCGTTCTTTGCGGCGGACTTGCTGTTGTACATCTCCGAGGTCGCGATGGTCTCGCCGTTACCCGCCTTGAGCACGAAATGGTACTTGCCGCTGGTCGCCTTCTTGAGTACGAACTTCCCGGCCATCCTCGGGTCCTCCAGAAGCCCCTGCCTGCCGGCACATGCGGCAGCGCGGAAGGCCAACCGCCAGTGTCTCGCGGTCGTGTCGCGCTACATGACGGGCCGTCATCTCCGTCCGGGCTCTCGTCCGGGGTTTGGCCGAGAAGACCGTGAAGCACTACACCGTTCGAGGTCGAGGTCGAGGCGGAGCGCCGCCGCGAAGTGTTGGCGGATTCGATGCGCGACAGTCGCCGGGCGCGCGTCATCGACGACGAGGGCGCCCAGGAGCCGTCGCAGGTCGGCGCGTCGGACGGCGGCCGGCGCCTCGCCGAGTTCGCGGCGAGCCTCCGCAACCGGGCCGGCCAGCGCGCCTAGCCGGCACCGGGGCGTGGGTCCCTATCGCGCGGGCTCGTCCGCCACCCCGCCCATGCTTGCGTTGACACTGTCCTGGAGGCGGTGGTGCAGGTCGATGTACGTCCGGAGCTCCTCATCGCTGAGCACGCCGGCCCAGGTCCGTTCGTGGCCGTGGACGAGCGTCCGAAGCTGCTGGAGCACCACCCGACCGGCGGGCGTGATCTCGGCGATCTGACCGCGCCGGTCCACCGGGTTCGCCAGACGCGACACGAACCCGCGGCGCTCGAGAGAGTCGAGCACGCCCGTGACGGTGGCGCGGGTTACGATGAGTCGATCGCTGAGCGCGGAGGGCGACATCGGTCCTTGGTCGCGGAGGATCCCGAGCACGAGTCCGCCGGCCGCGCTCACGTTCAGGGGACGGAGCAGCCGTCCGATCCGGTCGAACAACAGGTCGGCGGTCCGGATCGTGTTCATGACGGCTTCTGTGGCCAGCACGTTCCCCTCGGGGGTCTGGTCGTAGAAGTCATCCGGCATCTGGATCCTGGGCATGGGTCCATCATACGGGTCTTGACAGTTAGGCGCCTTACCATATAGTTAGGCGCCTAACGACCGGCGCGTGACCGGTCGAGCACTCGGCCAAAGGAGCGTCCCGCCATGGTCAAGGTGATCGTCCAGCACCGCGTCGCCGATTACGATCGATGGCTCCCGGTGTTCACGGAGCACGAAGCGGTCCGCCGCACGCACGGCGCCACCGGCCACAGCATCAGCCGCGACGTCTCGGACCCCAATTCGGTCGTCATCGTCAACGAGTTCGCGACCCTGGAAGGAGCGCGCGCCTTCAGCCAGGATCCGTCCCTCCCCGAGGCGATGGCCGCCGGCGGCGTCGACGGGGCACCCCAGGTCTGGATCGCCAACGAGGCCGAGACCCGGGCGTATTGAGGCGGCTGCAGGGCGGCCGTGCTCGGCACGACCGCCCTGCGCATCACAAGGGAGACGACAATGATCGGCGCAACCATGGTCGTGGCGACAATCCCGGTCAGCGACCTCGACCGGGCCCGGGCCTTCTACGGCGAGACGCTCGGCCTGACGATCCTCTGGGAGAACCCGGCCTCCATCCGGTTCCGGTGCGGCGAGGCCAGCGAGCTATCGACCTTCCGGCGACCGTCGACCGTGACGGAGCACACGCTCGCCCACTTCGAGGTCGCCGACATCGAGGCGGCCGTCCGCGAACTGGAATCGAACGGAGTCCAGTTCGTGGACTACACCGAGGGTCCACTGCAGACGACCGGGCACATCGCCCAGCTCGGACCGGCCCGCGGGGCCTGGTTCCGTGACCCGGACGGCAACTTCCTGGGCCTCCGCCAGGGCTGACCGCCCAGGGTCAGCCCTGTTTCCCCGGGTCAAGCCATCGGGCGGACCTGGGTCAGCCTCACCGAGTTGCCCGACGGGTCGTGGAACCCGGCATCGACGCCGTACGGCCGTTCCTCCGGCTCCTCGCTGAACTCGACGCCCCGTGCCCGCAGCTCCTCGTAGGAGCGGCGGCAGTCGTCGGTCGTCAGGAACACCGTGCCGGCAAATCCTCGCGACATCAGGCTCCGCACGTCGTCGGCCGTCGCGCCGTCCATGACCGGGGCACCGGGAATGGCCATCAGCACGATGGCGATGTCTGGCTGGCCGGGCGGCGACACCGCGAGCCAGCGGAAGTTCCCCATCTCGGGGACGGTCACGTCGGACGTGACCTCCATTCCCACCTTGCGGGTCCAGAAGTCGAGCGCTTCATCCTGATCGCGCACCCACAGTTGCGCGCTGGCGATCCTGATCATCGGGGCCTCCGTCTTGAGCTGCATCGTTGGACGACGGGGTCAAGGCTATGGACGACGCCGCCCGGTCGTCTTCTCGAAACGTCCGATTCTGCGGCCGGCTGTAGGCATGGACCACGCAGGCCGGGATCCTTGCCAGCAGCGACGCCGGGGGTCCGCCGGCCCGGTAGGCCGTCGGCGTCTGCCCGTACATCCTCCGGAAGCTCGTCGTGAACGAACCGACGCTCGACAGTCCGACGGCCATGCAGATGTCCGCGACCGTGTAGTCGGTGGTACGCAACAAGGCCGCGGCCCGCTCGAGCCGGCGGGTCAGCAGATAGACGTGTGGCGATTCGCCGAAGGCCCGGCGGAACTCCGCGCTGAAGCGGCTGCGGGAGAGGCCGGCCGCACCGGCCAGGTCGGCCACGTCCAGTGGCTCGGAGTAGCGCGCGTCCGCGAGGTCCCTCGCGCGCAGCAGATGCCGATCCGGGTGGGTGTCTGCGGTCGGTGCGACCCCGAGGGCTGGCGTCGATTGCACTCGTGCAGTATCCCGGACCATGCCCACCTTGGCGACCGCGCGGCCCGCCGCCGCGAGCGGTCTCCGCTCCGCACTGCGGTACGAGAGGGCCATTGCCACGTCGGGGAGCGCGCGCCTATGGTGGCCAGGACGGGTCACCGCGCGCGGCCCCGCCTCGGGACGTCCAGGCCGCCACGTTCAGTCACTCGCCCGAGCCGGCGCTCCTTCGCGGATCCGTGGTCGTGGACCGACCATCGGCTCGTCCAGACAGCGCGCGGAATCGCGCCGGCATCGGGGCCGTACCAGAGGATTCCGATGGACCGGGTATCCAGGCAACAGCGCAAGGGGACTGTCGAGCCGGCGCCACAGGTCATCGAACCGAGCCTGCAACTGCTCCAGGGGATCCTGGACTACAGCCCGACGCTCATCTACGTCAAGGACATGCAGGGTCGCTATCTGCTGGTCAATCGGCAGTGGCAGCGACTCTACAGCGAGGCTGGCGAGGACGCCCTCAGCCTGACAGACGAAGAGGTGTTCTCAGAGCCCTCCGCCCTGGCCCTGCGGCGGAACGACCAGGCGGTGATCGACGCGGGTGCGCCCATCACGTTCGAGGAAGCGACCGGCACGGCCGGTGGTGACCATCACACCTACATCTCCGCGAAATTCCCCCTCCTCGACGATCACGGACGCACCATCGGCGTGGCCGGGATCTCGAGCGACATCACCGACCGCAAGGTGGCCGAGGAAGCGCTCCGTGCGAGCGAACGGCGGATGTCGCTCATCTTCGAGGCCGTGTCCGACGTGCTCTTCCTGCTGGCGGTCGAGCCGAACGAACGCTACCGCTTCGTGGCCGTCAACCCCGCCTTCCTGGCCGTCACCGGCCTGGCGCGCGAACAGGTCGTCGGGAAGCCCGCGGATGAGGTGCTGCCTCCCGACGCCTATGCCTTCGTCCTGCCGAAGTACCTCGAGTCCATCCGCGAGAACCGGCGGGTGAGCTGGGAGGAGGTCACGGACTATCCAACCGGCACCCTGTACGGTCACGTGTCGGTCACCCCGTCGGTCGATGACTCCGGTCGCTGCACGCACCTGGTCGGAACGGTGCACGACATCACGGACCTTCGACGCCGGGAGCTCGAGATCCAGAAGCTGAACGTCGAGCTGGAGGATCGTGTCGCCGAGCGAACGGGGGAGCTCGAGGCGGCCAACAAGGAGCTGCAGACGTTCGTGTACTCCGTGTCTCACGACCTCAAGGCCCCGCTGCGGGGGATCGAGGGCTACAGCAGGCTGCTGCTCGACGAATACGCCGATCAGCTGGACGAGACGGGCGAGTTCTACGCGAGGACGACGCACGACGCCGCACGGGAGATGAGCAACCTCATCGAGGACCTGCTCGAGTACTCGCGGATGGAGCGGGGACCGGCAGCTCGCGGACCGGTCGAGCTGCGTCCGCTGGTCGAGAAGCTCGTGGCGGCCCGTCACCAGGAGATCGCGGATGGAACCGTGACGGTCACCGTGGGCATCCCCGACGAGACCCTGTCCGTCGACGAGGCGGGGCTGACCCAGGCCCTCAGGAACCTGATCGACAACGCCCTCAAGTTCACGCGTGGTGTCGCCGAGCCGCGGATCGAGATCGGAGGGGGTTCCACGAGTGGCACGTTCACGATCTGGGTGCAAGACAATGGCTGCGGCTTCGACATGAGATACCACGACCGCATCTTCGAGATCTTCCAGCGCCTCCACCGGGCCGAGGACTATCCCGGCACGGGTTGCGGTCTGGCGATCGTCCGCAAGGCCGTCGAGCGCATGGGCGGCCGCGTCTGGGCCGAGAGCGTCCCGGACCAGGGAGCCACGTTCTTCCTCGAGCTGCGTCGATGACCCGGCAGGACCTGGATCGGCCGATCCTGCTCGTGGAAGACAACCCCATGGACGTCGACCTGACGCGCCGCGCGTTTGCCAAGCGTCACCTGGTCAACAAGCTCGAAGTCGCCCGTGACGGCGAAGAGGCCCTGGCCTTCATCGACCGCTGGGAGGCCGGTGAGCCGCCGCCCGTCGTGATCCTCCTCGACCTGAAGCTCCCGAAGGTGGACGGCCTCGAGGTCCTCCGCCAGCTCCGCTCGCACCAGCAGTTCCGGTCCATTCCGGTGGTCATCGTCACGACGTCGAGCGAGGATGCCGACATCCGCGCGGCCTACGAACTGGGCGCCAACTCCTACATCGTGAAGCCGGTCGATTTCAACCGGTTCCTGGACGTTGCCCAGCAGATCGAGCTGTACTGGAGCGTCCTGAACACGCCGCCGAAGTAACTCATGCGCGTGCTCTACGTCGAGGACAATCCGCTCGACGCCGACCTCACGCGGCGGGCGCTGCACGCGACCGCACCGGAGATCGACCTCCAACTGGTAGGGACGCAGCGCGAAGCCCTCGACCGTCTCGGACAGGCCACGAGGGCCCCGTTCGACGCCGCCCTGCTGGACGCGCGCCTGCCCGACGGCGGCGGCCTGGCCATCCTGGCGCACATCCGCCTTCACGGGCTCCCCCTCGCGGTCGTCGTCGTCACCGGAAGCAGCGACGAAGCCACGGCGGTGGCGGCGCTCAAGGCGGGGGCCGATGACTACGTCGTCAAGCGCGGCGACTACATCCGGCGCCTGCCGCTCACCCTCGAGAGCGCCCTTCAGCGGTTCCGCGCCGAGGCGACCACGCGGCGGCGCCCGCTCCGAGTCCTGTACGCGGAGCACTCGGCGGCCGATCTCGACCTCACGGCACGGCATCTCGCACAGCACGCCCCGCACATCCACCTGCAGTCGGTTCGAAGCGCGGAGGAGATGCTGAACCAGCTGCCCGTGGAGGGGGAGGACCCGGACCACGATGTGCTCCTGCTCGACTACCGCCTGCCGGGCATGAACGCGCTCGAGGCGCTCAAGGAGATCTACGAGGTCCGCAGGCTCCCGCTTCCGGCTGTCCTGGTCACCGGCCAGGGCGACGACGACGTGGCGGCCCAGACGCTCAGGCTCGGCGCGACGGACTACCTGGCCAAGCGTGACGGGTACCTCTTCCAGCTGCCGACCATGCTCCAGAACGCGTTTCACCGGGCGCAGTACCTCCGCGAAGAGGAGGCGCTCCGAGCGAGCGAGGAACGGTTCCGCGCGCTGGTGATGCAGGCCCCCGACGGGATCCTGCTATCGGACCGGGGCGGACGGTTCGTCGAGGCCAATCCGGCGATCTGCCGGATGCTCGGCTACACCCGCGACGAGCTCCTCGCGATGTCGTCGGGTGATCTCCTCGGACCCGGCGGCCAGCCCGGCCCCGAGACGGTCGACGAGCGGCCGGCCTCGTTGCCCGGCGGCGTCGGCTCGGTCGCGGAGCGGCGGTACCGGCGCAAGGACGGCCTGACCCTCCCGGTCGAGGTCAGCTTCACGCACCTGCCCGATGGCCGCCTGCAGCGGAACGTCCGCGACATCTCCGTTCGACTCGCGGCCGAGGCCGAGCGAGCCCGGCTGGTGTCCGCCGTCGAGCAGACCGCCGACTCGATCTGGATGCAGGACGTCGACGGCATCGTCACCTACGCCAATCCAGCGTTCACGCGCGTCTACGGCTACGACGCTGCCGAGATCGTCGGCCAGTTCGCCGGGATCGTCGACAGCGGTGTGCAGGGAGAGGCGTTCTTCGCGACGATCTGGGCGTCGGCGAAGTCCGGGCGGACCTGGTCGGGGACCATCGTCAATCGGCGCAAGGACGGCAGCCTGGTGGAAGTGGAGGCCGTGATCTCGGCGATCCACGATGCCGACGGCCAGTTCACCGGCTTCGTCCAGTCCGACCGCGACGTCACGCGCGAGCGTGAGCTCGAGGGCGCGCTCGAGCGCGAAGCCCGGGAACGCGAGACCATCGAGGCGTCGCTCGCACGGATCGACCCGGCCACGTCCCCGGAGGAGATCGCCGCGGCGGCGTGCGCCGAGCTCACGCAATTGGCCGGGATCGACTCGGCGTGGGCCGTCGGCCTGTCGCATGACCACGGCCGGGTCCTCGCGGTCGCCGGTGTCGGCGCCGGTGCCTTCCCGGCCGGCCAGCGGCTGCCGGAAGCGCTCGCGGCAACGCTGTTCGATCGAGCGGAAACCGGGCCGTGGGCGCAGCGGTGGCGCGGTCGGCCCGAATTCGGGACGTTCGGCGAGGCGATCACCGCGGCCGGGCTCCACACCGTGATCATGGCGCCGCCGCGGGGCGCGCATGGCGTGGTGGGCGTCATCGGGCTCGGCGTCCATGACCCGGCGAACGCCGACGGCCTGGTCGCGCGGCTGCCGGCCCTGGCCACGTTCGGCTCGATCATCGGCGCGCTCGTCGCGCCCGGGCTCGAGTCGCGGACCCGTGAGCAGGACCAGCAAGCGGCCATCCAGGCGATCCTCGATTCGTCGTCATTCGTGCCCTTCTTCCAGCCCGTGGTCGACCTCAGGGACGGGACGATCGTCGGCTACGAGGCGCTCAGCCGGTTCAGCGACGGCGTACCGCCCGACGCACGGTTCGCCGCTGCCCATCGGGCCGGTCTCGGGATCGAGCTGGAGATGGCGACGCTCACAGCGGCCATCGAGGCGGCCGCCGTGCTGCCGCCCACGGCGTACCTGAGCCTGAACGTGTCGCCCCGACTCGTCCACGCGGGGTCGATCGGTCCACTGCTGGCGGGCGTCGAGCGGCCGATCGCCCTCGAGATCACCGAGCACACCGCGATCGACGACTACGCAGAGCTCCGTCGGGAGCTCGCCGACCTGGTGCCCGCCGTGCGGCTCGCCGTCGACGACGCCGGAGCCGGCTACGCGAGCTTCCGTCACATCCTGGAGCTCGCGCCTGCCACCGTGAAGGTCGACATGGGCCTCATCCGCGGGATCGATGGCGATCCCGCTCGTCAAGCCCTCCTGGCGGGGATGGCCGACTTTGCCGTCAAACGCAGGATCCAGCTCGTCGCCGAGGGGATCGAGACCACCGCCGAGCTCGAGGCCCTGCGCGCGCTCGCCGTTCCCTTCGGCCAGGGCTACCTGCTCGGGCGGCCGCAGGATGGGCGCGGCCCCGGGCCGTGGCCGGCGCGGGTCGCGGTCGGCGACTGAGGTCAGGCGGCCGCGCCGGTCGCCGGGTGCTCCCCGATTGCCAGGCCGGCCCGGCGGTTCCCTGCCTGCCTGGCATCCCGGAAGGGGCCGCATGACGAGTGGCGCAAACGCCAGCCGGCAGGAGCAAGGATCCATGCCGGTGACTGCCCCGGAGATCTGCAGGGCCATCGCCGCTCGCCGCGCCGGCCGACGTGCATTGCCGGGCCAGGACCAGCCTGGCGGACCCCGGCGGTGCGTCAGTGGACGCGCGACGCCAGCCCGGCCCAGAGACCTCCGGCACGACGATGACAGCGGGCGATGCCACGAATCGGCCGACCGGGACGCGATCGGGTCGCTCGGCCCCGGCGGCAGGTGACAAAGGTCCTTGACACTCGGACGATGTCAAGCTACCTTTACAGCGTGACGAACGAGATGCGCCGGCTCCGCGAGGGGCGCGGCCTGAGCCAGGGCCAGCTCGCGGAGGCGCTGCGCGTCTCGCGTCAGACCGTCAACGCGATCGAGACGGGACGCTACCTGCCGTCGTTGCCATTGGCCTTCGCCATCGCGCGCTTCTTCGGTCGCCGCATCGAGGAGATCTTCCATGACGACGTGGTCTAGATGGTTCGTGCCGGCGGTCGCCTTCGTCCTTGGGGTCCTGATCGCGGCGGCGGAAATGGAGCAGGATGCCAGCCCGTGGCAGGCGGCCCTGGCCTTCGCGATCGTCGCCGGCTATGCGCTCACCCTGCGCGCCCTGCAGTCAAGGTCGGACGTGGCCAGTCTCCTGTCCGGGCTGCCGCCCGACGAACGCTGGTCGTCGATCAACCTGCGGGCGCTCTCGCTCGCGGCCCATGTGATCGCGGTGGTCCTCGTAGTCGCGTTCCTGGGCGCGCGGTTCAGCGGCGGCGACGCGGACACCTACGCGCGGCTCGGGGCGGTGTTCGCCGTGGCCTATCTCGGCGGGCTGGTCTGGTATCGCAGCCGCTCCTGATCTCGCTCGCCGCGGCGACTGCCCGTCCAGCCGTCGGATTGGGTCCATTCGGCACTCGCCAGCGGCGTCCCCGCGCCGTTCCATGGCCGTGGAGGAACGAGCCATGACACAGACGCTCGTCAGGGAACCCGAACCGCCCGATGCCACGGTCGCTCGCGGCGAGCCGGAGCTGTTCGTGGAGCAGGACATGCTCCTCGGCCGGCCACTCGAGGATCGGAGCTTCGAGGCCGTGGAGGCCACCGCCGCGTTCGCCGCCGGCCTCGCGATCGGCACGGTCGTGGCCGGCCCGGTCGGCGCCGTCGTGGGCGGGCTGGTCGGCCTGTCCGGCGGTGTCGTCGTCGGCGAGGCGGTCGAACGGGCCGTTGGCCGGGCCGCGACCACGACCGACGCCGCCGAGCCCGCGCCGACAAACCTGGCCTAGCTGACCCGCCGCGCGATCCGCCCCGCTCCGCTGCTGGCTCGTACGTCGGCGCGAGGTCCTGCCCCGGGTTCGACACGGACGTGCGACATCCCGGCCGCGTCTCGTTGGGCGGGGTCGGGAGGCCACGAGGCATGCGCGTGGCCGTCGCACGATGAGGTCTCGACCATGGACGAACACGCGGTCCGCGAGCACGCCCAGGCCCACCTCGATGCGCTGCTCGCGGGAGACGTGAAGCGCGCCACCGAGTCGTTCAGCGACGTCCTGCGGCAGAACCTCGGACCGATCATGGCGCAGCTGCCCCTGCCATTGACCGAGGATCCGTCGAGCTGGGCGGTTCGGGCTACGTCGCGGTCCTGCACCTCGCCGGCGACACGGATGCCCGGTTCCGGACGCGCTGGAAGAACCACGACGGGACGCCCACCATCGTGGAGTTCAGCGACGTCGCCGATGCAGCCGTGGAGGCGCCGGTGAGGGCGCTGGCACCGAGCCCGGGGCGCACGCCTGACCGCGGTCGCACCCGCCGGGTCCGCGTGACGTAGTCTGGACTGGCCTCCGGGCACTCCATCGACCCTGCGAGGAGCGCGATGACGATCAGCGAGCGGGCCGGACGACCGGCCGACCCATCGATCCTGGTGGACGTCGCCGGTCTGGTCGGCGCCTACTACGATCGCCGACCGGATCCCTCTGTCCCCGCCCAGCGGGTGGCCTTCGGCACGTCCGGCCATCGCGGCTCCGCGCTGGAGACGGCGTTCAACGAGGCCCACATCGTGGCCACGACAGAGGCGATCTGTCGCTACCGGCGGGCCCAGGGGATCGACGGACCGCTGTTCATCGGCCGCGACACCCACGCCCTCTCCGAACCGGCCTTCCGAAGCGCGCTCGAGGTGATGGGCGCACACGGGCTCGACGTCCGCGTCGATGCGGCCGACGGCTACACCCCGACGCCGGTGATCTCGCACGCGATCCTGACCCACAACCGGGGTCTCCGGGACCATCTGGCCGATGGGATCGTGGTCACGCCATCGCACAACCCGCCCGAGGACGGGGGCTTCAAGTACAACCCGCCCAACGGTGGCCCGGCCGATACCGACGTCACGGGCTGGATCGGCGAGCAGGCGAACGCGCTGCTGGCCACCGCGGTTGAGGACGTCCGGCGCATCCCGTTCGAACGGGCGCGGGCTGCCGCCAGCCCTCACGACTACCTGGGCACGTACGTCGGCGATCTCGCCGCGGTCATCGACATGGACGCCATCCGGACGTCCGGTCTGCGCCTCGGGGTGGACCCGCTCGGCGGCGCGAGCGTCGCCTACTGGCCGGCGATCGCCGAGCGCTACGGGCTCGACCTGACCGTCACCAACGACCGGGTCGACCCGACGTTCGGGTTCATGACGGTCGACTGGGACGGGCGGATCCGGATGGACCCGTCTTCCCCGTCCGCGATGGCCCGCCTGGTGGAGCTGCGCGATCGCTTCGACGTCAGCTTCGCGAACGACACCGACGCGGACCGCCATGGCGTGGTCACGCCCGGTGCCGGGCTGCTCAATCCCAACCACTTCCTGTCGGCGTCGGTGGCCTACCTGTTCGGCGGCGGCCGCGACTGGCGGCCGGACGTTGCCGTCGGCAAGACGCTGGTCTCGAGCGCGATGCTCGATCGGGTCGCGGCCGACCTGGGCCGCCGCCTGCTCGAGGTCCCCGTCGGCTTCAAATGGTTCGTGGCCGGGCTCCTGGACGGGTCGCTCGGGTTCGGCGGCGAGGAGAGTGCCGGGGCCTCGTTCCTCCGGCGCGACGGCGCCGTCTGGACGACGGACAAGGACGGGATCATCCCGTGCCTGCTCGCGGCCGAGATGACGGCGCGCACCGGACGCGATCCCGGGCAGGGGTATGCGGCCCTGACCGAGCGGTTCGGTGCGCCGGTCTACCGGCGGATCGACGCACCGGCCACGCCAGCGCAGAAGGCGGCACTGGCGCGCCTGTCGCCGGGCGAGATCACGACCACGACGCTCGCGGGCGAGCCGCTGACCGCGGTCCTCACGACGGCGCCGGGGAACGGCGCGCCGATCGGCGGCCTCAAGGTGATGGCCGAGCACGGCTGGTTCGCGGCGCGACCCTCGGGCACGGAGAACGTCTACAAGATCTACGCCGAGAGCTTCAGCGGCGAGGCCCACCTGGCGCGGCTGATCGATGAGGCCCAGGCCATGGTCGCGACGGCGCTCGAACGGACGGGCTGACCGGGCGGCGGTTCGCTGGCCCCGGTGGCGCGCCGCCAGGCGCCTGGATTCGCTGGCTCGGCGCGTTGCGGTGAACGGCGCGGTCCACGGACCACACGACGTGGGTCAGCCCTCCGTCAACGCGACGGATGACGCGGCGCCGGACAGGCGGATGACTCGAGTGCCAGGGCCGTCCCGAGACCGAATCTCGCGACGTCCGCGAACACGTGGAACGACGTCTGTCGCCAGGCCGGCCCGCCGTCGATCGTCCGGATCGCCGGGATGACATTGACCAGCTGGGCCAGACAGGCGATCCGGACCCGATCGGCGTGCCGGAGCAGGGCGATCAGGAGGCCGCCGACGGCCAGAGCATCCGCCACGTCCTGCTCGTCCTCGGCGAGCGCCGGCGCCCGGCGGAACGAGACCTTTTGGTCGCGCGCCTCACGGGGAAGGTGCTCGGCGAGGTGCCAGACATTCCATTCGTCGACGGACAGGCCGACCCGCCGGCTGCTCCCCCTTCGCCCGGCGACGGCGTCGGCAATCGCGGCCACCCGCTCGATCGTTCGTTCCAGGTCGAGCGAGCAGGCCATGAAGTCGTCGATGGTGCCGTATGCCGCGGGGTCGTAGTAGGCGTGGAGCGAGACGAAGTCGGTCACGTCCCAGGCGATGTCCAGGACGGTCTCCTCCCAGCTGCCGAACGTGGGCATGGCCGACCCCGAGCTGCCACAGGCGACCAGCTCGATCGACGGGTCGACCAGGCGCATCGCCCTGCCCGCCTCGAGTGCGCGCCGGCCGTAGTCCTCGGCCGTCGTGTGGCCGATCTGCCACGGCCCGTCCATCTCGTTGCCCAGGCACCAGACCCCGACGCCGTATGGCGCGGCATGCCCGTTGGACGCCCGCCAGTCGGAGAAGCGCGTCCCCGTGGCCGCGTTGCAGTACTCGACCAGGTTCCGGGCCTCGATGGCGCCCCGCGTGCCCAGGTTCACGGCGAGCATCGGCGCGACGCCGGCCAGCCTGGTCCAGGCCAGGAAGTCGTCGGTTCCGACGGTGTTCGGCTCGATCGACCGCCACGCCCGGTCCTGGCGCGCGGGTCGGTCCCATCGCGGCCCGACGCCGTCCTCCCAGTCGTACCCGGACACGAAGTTGCCGCCCGGATAGCGCACGATCGTGACGCCGAGCTCGCGGGTCAGGGCCAGGACGTCACGCCGCCATCCGTCGCGGTCGGCCGCGGGGTGGTCCGGCTCGTAGAGGCCGCCGTAGATCGCGCGGCCCATGTGCTCCACGAACGACCCGAAGATCCGCTCGTCGACCTCGCCGATCACGGCGGCCGGGTCGATCGTGACCCGGACGTCAGCCAAGCGCGGTCTCGGTCAGGTAGCGGTGCCGCTCCATGAGCTGGACCGTCGGGCCTACCAGCTCGAACTGGCCCGCGAGGGACAGGTCATCGGACGAGGTCCCGACGAAGACCTTGATCGTGCCGGGCTCCACCACGCGCCGGTAGTCGGCGCCGACATAGGCGAACTGCTCGGCGGACAGGCGGAACGAGACGCGCCGACACTCACCGGGCGCGAGGCTGACCCGCCGGAACCCGCGCAACTCGAGGACGGGCCGGGCGACCGTCGCCTCGGGGTCGCGGACGTAGAGCTTGAGGACCTCGTCGCCCTGACGATCGCCGGTGTTGGCCACCTCGGCGGTCACGGTGACCTCGCCACCCGCGGTGGGGATCTCGGGTCGATCCAGCCGGAGGTCCGACAGCTCGAACGTGGTGTACGAGCGACCGAACCCGAACGGCCACAGCGGTGAGGCCGACCCGTCGACGTAGTCGCCCTTGGGGTTCGATCGCCCGCCCGTCGGGTGGTGACGATAGGAGACCGGCACCTGGCCGACCTGCCGCGGGACGGAGATCGGCAGCTTGCCGCCGGGATTCTCGTCACCGACGATGGCCGCGACGATGGCCTCGGGACCCGCCTCCCCGGGTACCCACGCGAGCAGGACCGCCGCGCAGTGACGGGCCGCCCACTCGATCGCGAGCGGCCGCCCGCTGACGACCACGAGGACGACCGGCGTGCCGGTCGCGACGACGGCCTCGAGCAGCTCCTGCTGACGGCCCATGAACCCGAGCTCCATCCGGTCCCGGAACTCGCCGGTCGTCGAGTTGTCGGTCAGCCCGGACCGTTCGCCGAGCACCACGATCGCGACATCGGAGGTCCGGGCCAGCTCGACGGCCTCGGCGATCTCCGCGTCCGTGCCGTCGTGGATGCCGGTGCCCCGGGCGTGCTGGACGTCCGCGCCCGGCAGGCGGGCGTCGATCGCGTCGAGGATCGTGCGGCGCCCGGCGAGCTCGTCGGCCGGCACGATCTCGTCGGTCAGCGGAAAGCCGAACGCGTTGCCGTTGTGGCGCATCTCCAGCAGCGTCTCGATGTGCAGCAGGTGGGCGTAGTCCCCCAGCAGCTCGCGGGCGCTCGCCGCGATCGGACCGATCACCGCCACGCTCGCGACGTCGGGCCGGAGGGGCAGGACACCGTCGTTCTCGAGCAGCACGAGGGACCGGGTTGCCAGCTCGCGTGCGACCAGCGCCTCTTCCTGGGCGAGCGCGGCCATCAGCTCGGCCGACGGCGGCTCCACGTACGGCTGCTCGAACAGGCCGAGCCGGAACTTCATGCGCAGTGCCCGCTCGACCGTGGCGTCGATCAGCGCCTCGTCGACCAGCCCGTCAGCCAGGGCTCGCAGCAGCGGCTCGCCGTAGACCACGGTCCCCGGCAGTTCGGCGTCGACCCCCGCCCGGAGCCCGACCGCTGCGGCGACGGCCGCATCGGTGGTGAGCTTGTGCTGCGTCGACAGCATCTGGAGCCCGACGTAGTCTGAGGAGACGATTCCGTCGAACCCCCACTCGTCGCGAAGGATGCCGGTCAGGAGCTCGCGCGAGGCATGGCACGGCACGCCGTCGACGTCGCAGTAGGCCGGCATGATGCTGGCGACCCCGGCCTGGCGGACGGCGGCCTCGAACGGGAAGAGTTGCTCGTCGCGCATCTCGCGCGGGCCCAGGTGGACGGGTGCCTGGTTGAGGCCCCCCTCCGCGAGCCCGTGCCCGACCATGTGCTTGGCCGTCGCGATCACGCCATCCGACAGCTGTTCGCCCTGGATGCCCGCGATGTAGGCACACCCGAGCGCGGCGGCCAGGTACGGATCCTCGCCGTACGTCTCCTCGATGCGGCCCCAGCGAGGGTCGCGCGTCACGTCCAGGACGGGCGCGAGCGACTGGCGAGCGCCGGTCGCGAGCATCCGCCGGCGCAGGGTCGCCGCCATCCGTTCGACCAGCCCGGGATCCCAGGCCGCGGCCGAGCCGATCGACTGCTGGAAGCACGGCGCGTCGCGAGAGACCAGGCCGTGGAGCGATTCCTCGTGGATGATCGCCGGGATGCCGAGGCGGGTCTCCTCCACGAGGAACCGCTGGACCTCGTTCGCCAGGGCGGCGACGTCGCAGGCACCCAGGTTCGTCGCGCCGGCGAGACGAGTGATCTGGCCGATTCCGTTGCCGACCAGGCGCCGGGCGTTGTCCCGGTTCAGGGTCCCGATGCCGACGATCTCGAACGACCAGATCGAGCCGAGCTGGGCGACCTTCTCCTCGATCGTCATCCGAGCCAGCAGGTCGGCGACGCGCTGGTCCAGCGGCAACGTCGCGTCGCGATAGGGTGCCTGAATGGTCGTCA
>JACQEF010000204.1 GCA_016200745.1 Chloroflexota bacterium
GTGCGATGGTGGGACCGAGGCCGGCGATCCCGCTGGGCTTGACGCTGGGAGCCGGGACCGTGGTCGGGTTTGCGGCGCCCGCGCAGCCGGCCACGGCGAGCGCGAGCGAGAGCGTGGCCTGGACGATACGAAGGCGGTTCAGGGCAGATGCTGGTCGAGGTCGGCGAGGGTGATGTCCTCTGCCGGGTCGATCGTGGTCACCCGCCCGCTCGCGTCGACCGGGAAGAGCCAGCTGATCGTCGACACGATGAAGCCGGGGCCGAAGTCGACTGCTGGAGCGGTCAGCGCGACCGCCGTTCCACCTACCCTCGGACGAGGCACGATGTCAGCGTTACCGTTGACGAGTTCGTCGGCTCCGAGTTTGCCGCCCCCGAGCCAGTAGACGTCCATCGGCCCGGTCGCGGTCCACTTGCCCCAGGCGACTCGTTCGAGACGCAGCCGGTAGGGCCGTCCGATGAAGTACCGGAATTCGCCATTGTTCGACCAGTCGGCATCGAGCGCCGGCTCGGGCGGACGGCTTCCATCCGGCGTGTTCCAGCGCAGCGGGCCGACCGACTCGACGGTCACGACGGCGATGCCCGCGAAGATTTGGCTGTTGTCGCGGACGAACTGCGCCAGCGTCTGATAGTTGTAGCTCACCCCTGCGCCAACGAGGGTCTCGCCGTGCGGCCCGGCGGAGGCCAACGGTGCGGCGCTCGTGACCGCTGGCTGGCTCGGTGCGATGGTGGGACCGAGGCCGGCGATCCCGCTGGGCTTGACG
Organism: Chloroflexota bacterium; assembly: GCA_016200745.1. GTDB lineage: Bacteria > Chloroflexota > Limnocylindria > Limnocylindrales > CSP1-4 > SPCO01. The sequence goes on from JACQEF010000204.1 coordinate 761, forward strand.
CTGGGAGCCGGGACCGTGGTCGGGTTTGCGGCGCCCGCGCAGCCGGCCACGACGAGCGCGAGTGCGAGCGTGGCCTGGATGACGCGGCCCCGAGTCATGGCTGGGGCGACGACGCGCACGGCGGCGGGTAGCAGCCGCTCGGGTCGGTCCCATAGCGCGCGTGGAGGGCGCCGGTGTCGGCCAGACCGAGGCTCCTCCGGACACCAAAGGGAACGTGGCTGGCCTGATCGGGCACGGACTGCACGACCGACTCGCCGTAGGTCGTCGGCCCCTGGGCGTCATGTGACGTGGTGGGAAGGTGGTGGGCGAGCGTCGCGATGTGACCCAGCTCGTTGAGCCCGACGGTCTCGACGTCGTAGCGGGGCGTGTCCGTACAGCTCGTCGAGGTTCCGTCGGTCCAGCACCACTGGGTCGCGTACCACACGGTCCAGGTCAGGTTCGCCGGGGAGTACTGCGCACAGGCGCCCCAGCCGGTATTGCCCGGACCGCCGCAGTTCGTCCCGTTCGAACGCAGCGAGACGACCCCATTGGCACTGGAGGCGGTCGTTAGCTCGAAGTCCGCGTTCCGCGAGTCCTGGTGACCGATCGTCGTCACCGCCCGGCTGACGGCGCTCCGCATCCAGCCGATGCTGAAGCTCGAATCAAAGCGATAGGTCCCCAGGTAGTCGGTCGGCCACTGCCAGCTGCCGAGGTATCCGTCGTTGTGGGCGGAGGCCGTCGCCGGTACCGACGCTGCGAGGATCACGCCGGCCAGCAACGCGACGAGCTTGACCCTGGACGGACGGGTAGTTCGTCGCATTGGCGTGACCGTACAGGGAGACGGGGGGAGCGTCAAGGCGGTGAGGGACCGTGAACTGGCTGGCTCTAGCTAACCTCCACGCGCGTCGTGTCTTCCCCGTCCGTGGCGTCTCCTGCCCATTTGCGGAGAAAGAGCGGGGGTCCCGGACACACCGTCATCAGACCCGGGTCTGGTACTCGCCGGTCCGGGTGTCGATCCGGACAGTGTCGCCCTCGTTGACGAAGAGCGGCACGGAGACCACGAGGCCGGTCTCGAGGGTCGCCGACTTGCGGGCCCCCTGGGCGATGTCGCCGGCGAAGCCGGGCTCGGTTTCGGTGACCTGGAGGTCGACCGTGACCGGCAGCTCGACCCCGATGGTCTCGCCCTGGTACGTCGTCCGGTCGAGGATCATGCCGTCCTTGAGGTACTGGCTGACGTCCTCGAGCTGGTCAGCCCGGAGCATGAACTGGTCGTACGTGTCGGTGTCCATGAAGTGGTAGTCGGCGTCGTCGCGGTAGAGGAACTGGACGGGGCGACGCTCCATCGAGGCGCGCGGCCACTTCGTCCCGGCCTGGAACGAGCGCTCCACCGTCTGTCCGCGGCGGATGTTGCGGAGGGTGATCTTCACCTGGGCCGAGCCGCGACCCATCTTGATGTGGTGGTAGTCGAGGATCTGCCAGAGCTCACCGTCGAGCTCGATGGCCACGCCCTTGCGCAGTTCTCCGGTGCTGATCATGGGATTCGAGGGCTCCTGGCGGTGGGCGGCCGGACGATCGCGGGGTGGGATCGGGCCGATCGGATGGTCGTGTTCGTGCGCCCGGATTGTAGCCGACGAGGCAGCCGCGGCCGGCAGGACGACCCTCGCAGGTCGGCGGGTCAGGACCCCACGACGACGACGCCCGACGGGAAGCGGGTCAGCAGGTCCAGGGTCCCGGCCTGCGCATCCAGCGCCACGAGGTCCTCGATCCGGACCCCCGTCTCGCCCTCGAGGTAGATGCCCGGCTCGACAGAGAAGACCGTCGGCGACGGCAGGGGCTCCGCCGCGCCCTTGGGGCTCAGGGTCGGCAGCTCGTGCGTCGCGAGCCCGATCCCGTGCCCCAGCCCGTGCCCGTACGCCGGCCAGCGGCCGTCGTCCTGGATGCGCCGGCGGGCCGCGCGATCAACGGCCACGCCAGTCGGGAGCGGGGACCCGTGGCGGGCCGCGGCCAGTCCCTCGCGAAGGGCGTCGATCGCGGCGGCCTGGGATTGGGCGACCACCTCGTAGAGCTCCCGGTCCCTGGCGACGGGCTCGCCGATGAAGAGCGTTCGCGTCATGTCGCTCCGGTAGCCGGCGACCTGGGCGCCGAAGTCGAAGAGCAGGACGGCGCCGCTGCGGACCGGTCGATCGCCCGGTGAGCCGTGCGGCAGTGCCGCCTCGGGACCGGCGAGGCAGGTGACGTCGAAGGCGA
>JACQEF010000019.1 GCA_016200745.1 Chloroflexota bacterium
ATCGGCGCGACGAGGATTTGCGCGGCCCGCGACCGGCTCAGGGCGCGCAGGGTCGCCCGATGACCCGGGGCGGCGAGCCATAGCCCGCCCGTCCCGACGATGGCGACGCCGATCGCCAGCCATCCGGCGCGCGACCCGGACAGGATCGCCGCGACCGCCACGACGGCCGCCATGGCGATGGCTCCGACCCTGGCTGCCCGGCCGCCGCCGGCGAGATGCGCGATGGCCGGAGCACCGAGGAGCACACTCGCGGTCAGGACGGCCCCGGGATTGCCCAGGGCCAGGCCTTCGAAGAACGGTCGCAACGGCGGGGCGGTCAACCGCCCGACAAGGCCCCACCAAGCGATCCAGCGAGCCACGACGACCGCGACATACGCGAGCGCGACGACGACCGTGGCGACGGCGGCGAGGCCGACCATCCTTGGGCGGAAGAAGTCCGACGCCATGAGGCGCTGGAGAACCAGGTAGAGGGCGGCAAGAAGGATCGCGAGCGCCAGGTACTCCACGCTGAGTCGCGGATAGCGTGAGGCGGCGCTGCTGATCAGGAAGGCCGCCGCTGCCCCCAGGAACGCCGCCGACAGGGCGGTCCGTGGTCGCCACGCCGGCGAGCGGACCGCGACCACGACCCAGATGGCGACCACGGCGAAGGCGGGAATGAGCGCCCAGACCCGGAACTCGGCGTAGTACGTCGGCGGGAATGTCCCACCCCAGAACAGGCAGTAGGCGGCGAGGACCGCCACGAACGGCCAGGCGATCAGTCGCCCCTGGATTCGCTGGCCCGGCATCCAGGCGATGGTACGCGAGTGGATTCAGCGCCGACAGCGCCCCTACCATGGCGGCGTCCGATCTTGGAGACCTTGGAATGGAGGGTGCATGAGCGACGGCCGCCGGCAGGCGTGGTGGGCGTGACCCGGGACCGCTGGTGGTTGGCTCCGCTGCTTATCGCGGTGCTGTCGCGGGCGCTCGGGTCGCTGCTCGTCTTCGCCATCGGCAATTCGACATGGCCGTTGTTCGACAGCCCGCCAGCGCTTGGACCCGCGACGATGTGGGACGGCGCCTGGTTCCTCGAGATCGCTCGGTTCGGATACCACGCGGCGCCCGTCGCGCAGGGACCCGCCGGCGCCTTCTACGACTTCGCGTTCTGGCCGGTCTGGCCGGCCATCCTCGGGAGTGCCTTGCGCATCCTCCCGATCTCCCCCGACCTGCTGGCCGCCCTGCTCGCCAACTCGGTCTCGATCGCCGCGATCGTGCTCTGGGCGCGCGTCCTCGAACGAGCCTTCGATCGCTCGACGGCTCGCTACGCAGTCGCGTTCATGGCCTTCTCACCGTCTGCGTTCGTCCTGTCGATGGGTTACTCGGAGCCGCTGTTCCTCCTTATCGGCGCGCTCTTCTTCCTGCGCTCGGAGGGAGCTCCTGCTCGCCCGCTGCTGGCTGCCGTCGCCCAGGCGACTCGGCTGACCGGGATCGCCCTGGGGGCGACGGCCCTGCCGGCGCTGTGGCGGAGTCGCGGTCGGGACGTGATGGCCTGGATTACGCTGGCCGCTCCGATCGCGGTGTTCGTGGCGTGGTGGATCGTCATCGCCGCCCTCACGGGCGAAGCCGGTGGGTACCTGAAGGGCTCGCCCGGGTGGATCGCGAGCACTCGTGCGACCAGCGGGCTCTTCTCCCTGCTGATCGCCTTCGACCTCGGCGGCGTCTGGCTCCTTCCGATCGTGATCTCGGCGGCATTCGCCATCGCCATGGCGGCAGGCACCGTGATCCTCGCCCGTCAGCGGCATTGGGAATTCGCCTGCTACGCGGCGGTCGCCGTCCTCCCGTCACTCGCCCTCGCGAGCTGGGAATGGATGCCGCGCCACCTGATCGTTGCCGTCCCGGCGTTCGCCGGGCTCATGGCCGTCATTCCGGCCCGCCGGCGGCAGGAACTGTTGCTGGTGTCGATCGGCGCGGAGGTGACGTACGCCCTTTTCGTCCTGGGCGGGCATTTCGCGCCGTGATCCGCGGCTCATCGACCGCGTAGACTGCGGCGCCATGAGCCTCGCCATCGTCCTGCCCGCCTACAACGAAGCCGAGCGCATCGGCCCGGCGTTGGACGAGCTGTTCACCTACCTGGTCTCCTCGGAGGCCGCGGGGTTGCCGCGCCCGATCGATGTGCTGGTGGTGGATGACGGCAGCACGGATGCGACCGCGGCGCTCGTCGCCGTTCGACCTGAGGCTGCCGGCGCGATCGAGGGTGTCAGCCTGCGCGTCCATTCGGTCCCGCATGGCGGGAAGGGCGCGGCCGTGCGCGCCGGCGTGCTCGCCTCCGACGCGGACATGGTCGTTTTCACGGACGCGGACATGGCCACGCCGCCCGACCAGCTACCCAAGCTGGTCCGTGCGCTCGCCGACCACGATGTGGCGCTTGGGTCGCGGATCCAGCCGGACGGCTCCGACATGCGCGCGACGCAGCCTGCGTACCGACGGGTGCTTGGCAAGGCGTTCCATCTCCTGGCGTCGGTCTGGGTGGTCGGTCCGGTGCAGGACACCCAGTGCGGGTTCAAGGGATTCACCGGGACCGCCGCGCACGATCTCTTCGCCCGGCAGCGGATCCTCAGCATCGTCTTCGACGTTGAGTTGATCTACCTGGCGCGCCATCGCGGGTACCGGATTGCCGTCGTGCCGATCCGTTGGCTCGACAAGCGCGGGTCGCGCATGGCCGCCCGACCCAGGTTGGCGGTCAGGGTTGCCTGGGATCTCCTGCGGATCCCGCTGATCGATCGCGGGACACGCCGGGCCCGCTGAGGTAAGGCTGGCTCCGGATTCCCACGTCGCGCGCCGGCCAGGATTCGGCGGGAAGGAACGCCACGAGCACCAGGAGGAGCCCCACCCAGAGCTGGAACGCCAGCACCAGGAGAACGGGCGCGGTGATTGCCAGCGCAAGGGTGGCCCGGGGGGAGGCACGGGTGATCGCGGGCGCTGCCGCCGGGAGGAGACCCGCGGCATAGATGAGGGTGTACGGGGCGAGCAGCAACCCCACGCAGATGGCGGCGATGAGGCCCGGCCAGTAGCCGCGTCGGAGCGCCAGTAAGCCCGCCGCCATGGATGCGACCGCGCCGGTCAGGGCAATGGCGAGCGGCAACGACCAGAGCGCGAGGTTGATGACCGGGCCGCTCGTGAGGTACGCCGGTGTGCGTAGCACCGAGACCCAGGTGGCCCAGGGATCCGGGCCTGTCAGGGCAAGGCCGGCAACGAGGGCCAGGGCCGCCGTCAGGACGGCGCCGACCAGGGCCCGGCGATGCACCAGGGCGAGCCACACCAGGACAGGGATGAGCTGGGGCTTGGGGGCGGTCGCCAGGATGAGGCCCAGCGGGATGCCCGTCACGAGTCGATCCGGCGTCCAGGCAATGGCGACGATCGCGACCAGCACGATGACGGTGACGTTGCCCAGCTCGAGGTCGTACAGGATCGGGAGGAAGCCGATGACGGCCGCCCCGGCCAGGACCCGATTGGTTCGATCGAGGCCACGGGTGGCAATTGCGACCCCGCCTGCCAGGAGTGCGACCTTGACAACGAGCCACAGGATGACGACGACATCCGTGGGCAGGGCCAGGGCTGGCACCGTCAGTGCCGCAGCCAGTGGGGAGTACAGGTAGTCGGGGGTGGTCCCGAAGGCGCCGTTCTGGAGTGCGATCGCCGCGTCGAGGTTCCGGTGGATATCCGCTGCCCAGACCTTCTCGGCCGCGCGGATGATCGCGAATGTGCCGATCAGCACGGACAGGAACGCCAGCCCGAAAAGGGCCGGGCGACCGGCGATGGTCCAGCGCCCGTACGCGATCGTCACGCCGCGGTCGCCGACGGCGAGGTGCCCCACCCGACCCCGTCACGAAGGCGGATCGTCGCCAGCAGGATCACCCAGGAATTCAGGATGATGTTCGGCTGGGCGAGCCAGACGGCGATCGGAACCAGCCACGGACGCCCGGTCAATGCTCCGAACGCCACGAGGACGACCGCCGCGGCGAAGCGCATCAGCAGCTGGTCGTTCTCGTTGCGTGAGGCCGACAGGAACGCGACCCAATCCATCCATGCCGACGGACTGAGCACGAAGGAGACAGCCACGATCAGGGCGAGTGACGCGGCGAACACGGCCACCGCGTGCCACTCCCGGCGAACCACGAACCACAGCACGCCGACACCGAGAGAGAGCTTCGTCAGCACCGGCAACGCCCAGAGCGACGGCGCCCGGAAGCTCAGGACGATGGCCGCCGCCAGCAGGTAGTTCACATTCCCGACGCCGAGTTCGTAGATGATCGGCAGCGACAGGATCGGGAGCACCCAGGGCCAGGGGCGCACAAGCCACCACAGGATCGCCAACGACACGGCGAGCCACAGTCCGTAGAAGACCTCGAACGGCAGCGCTCCAAACGGTGCGAGCGCCTGCGCGAACGCCGGGGAGTACAGGTAGGACGAGATCCCGCCCACAGACGACTCCAGGTATGGGTGCGCGAGGTCGACCCGCCAGTACGCCCGCGCGTCGATGCCCAGGAACGACCAGGGCTGGATGTCCTGGACGAAGAAGTAGTACGCGGCCCGCGCCAGGCCGGCGATGATCAACCCGTCTCGCACGGGTCGCGCGAAGCGCGCCAGCGCGAGGCCGATCCGTGCGAGCGCGTCGTCGGTCGTGCGAAGGGCTGTCGTCATTGGCGTCGCGAACCTCATCACCTGGGACCTCAGGGTCCGCGGGGAGTGTACGGTTGCGCCACCTCGCCGGAAGGGGGACGGAGGTACTGTCGGCTTCATGCCAGCACGCATGCGCCTCTGGTGGTTCGCCGCGGTCGTCTTCGTCGCCGTCTTCGGCCTTGGCAACCTCGCAATCTGGATCGGGGAGTCCATCCGAGGACCGAGCTGGTGGGCGATCGACTTCACGATCTACGGCGCTGCCCAGCGGGCGATCGATGGAGCCGCCCTCTACGCGGACCCGATGTACGTCTATGCACCGGCCGGGGCGCTGCTGGGCCTCCCGTTCCTGATCCTGGATCGCTTCTCGTCGTCCCTGGTCCTGGCGGCCGGCAAGATCCTGGTCACCGCCGGCTGCGTCCTCTGGCTC
>JACQEF010000020.1 GCA_016200745.1 Chloroflexota bacterium
AGGTAGCGGGCGACCTCGGCGCTGGCCGCTGCGGCGGCGATCGTGCCGGTCCCGCGAAACAGCGCAAACCCGGCCCGCGTGAGCGTCTCGTGGAGCGACCCGTGGGCCAGGTCGGCGGTCATGACGGCGTCGGCGCAGGCGCCGATCAGGACGCTCGATTCGAGCGCGACCGGCTGGTCGTCGGCCTGGCGCAACCGGCGGAGATGGACGATCGGCTGGTGCACCGGGATCGCGAGGTCGGCGGCCTCCGCCTCGGTCGACGGGCGGATCACCCGGGTCAGGATCCTCGAGCTCGGCACGCGCCCGGCTCGGCGCATCTCTTCACTGAAGGTCATCAGCCGGGTGGCGCGCCGGTGTGCCGGTGGCTCGGCGACGAAGCTGCCCCGTCCCGGTTCGCGCCGGATCAGGCCGTCGACCGCCAGCCGCTCCATCGCGTTTCGCGCGGTCATCCGGCTCACCCCGAACTGGGCGCACAGCTCCGCGTCCGACGGCAGTCGCTCGCCGGCCCGCAACGTCGCGATCCGCTGGCGCAGAGCCTGCTCGATCTGGCGATACTGCGGGCGGTACCTCGTCTCGATCATCGGGCACCGACTGAGGCGTGGCGGTCGGCGGCGGCACCCTTGCCGGTCGCCGCCGGGTGGTCTGCCGCGGCCGCCGTCTCGGCGCCATGGATGGCTGCCCCGATCGCCCCGGCCCACGTCCCGAGCTCGGCGGTCACCAGCTCCACGGCGCCCAGCGACGTCGTCCGGACGCGCCGCCGGAGCTCGTCCCGGATCGGGACGAGCAGGACGTCGGCCGCCGCCGCGATCCCGCCCCCGATGACGATCCGGTCGGGCGACAGGACCGCGATCATGTTGGCGATCCCGATCCCCAGGTAACGACCAATCTGGGCAAGACCCTCGATCGCTCGGCCGTCGCCGTCGCGGGCCCGGGCCACGGCTTCCTCGGCGGTCGAGGTTCCGCAGGCCGCGGCGATCTGGTCCGCGCGGGCGAACGCCTCGAGGCAGCCGCGGTTGCCGCAGCCGCACCACGGCCCGTCGGGGTCGATCGTCTGGTGGCCGATCTCGCCGGCCGTGCCGTCGTGGCCCTGGACGACCACGCCGTCCATGGCGATCACGCCGCCGATCCCGGTGCCGAGCGTCAGCCCGATCATGGACGAGGCCCCGCGACCGGCGCCCAGCCGCAGCTCGGCCAGGCCGAACGCGCGGGCGTCGTTGATCAGGAACGCGGGCAGGCCGAGGGCTCCGCCGACCGCGCCGGCGACCGGCACCCCGGGCCAGCCGCCCGGGAAGTTCACGAGGAAGCGGGTCGTCCCCGTCGCCGGGTCGTACAGCCCGGGCACGCCGATCCCGACCGATCCCACGCCGGGGCAGCGGGCGAGCGCCTCGGCACCCACGGCGACGAGGCGCGGCAGCACGGCGTCCGGGCCGTCCGCCGTCGGCGTCGCGACGTGGTCGCGTTCGAGCGGTCGCCAGTCGTCGCCGTCGCGCTCGACGACGACCCATTTGATGTTGGTCCCGCCCAGGTCGAGTCCGAGATGGCGACTGGGAGGCGGGCGGTCGTCCATGGAGTCAGGCCTCGCCGGTCACCCGGGTGTAGGCCGCCGCGACGGCGACGATGATCGACCCGAACAGGACCTGGCGCGTCGGCTCGGGGAGCCCCAGGACGGTCAACAGCGCGGTCAGGACGGTCAGGATCAGCGCACCCACGATCGTCCCGGCGAAGCCGCCGCGGCCGCCGAGGATCGACGTCCCGCCGATGACGGCGGCCGCGACCGAGGGGAGCACCGAGCTGTCGACCAGCGACACGCTGGCGGCGTTGGTCAGGCCGGACACGAGCAACCCGGCGATCCCGGCGAGGAGCGCCGAGATGACGTACAGGACGATCAGGACCTGCCAGGCGCGGGCGCCCGACAGGCGGGCCGCGATCGGGTTGTCCCCGATGGCGTACAGCAGCCGGCCGAACCCGGTGCGGCGGAGGCCGAGCAGGATCAGGAGCATGACCGGGACGAAGATCAGCAGGCTGTTGGGGATGATGTCGAAGACCGTGCCTGACCCGACGGTCCGCAGGACATCCGGCACGCCCGCACCGGTCTGCACCGTCTCCAGCTGCCACACGTTGGCAAGCCCGAGGACGACGAAGCTCATCCCCAGGGTCATGATCAGCGGGTGAACGCGGAACACGCCGACCCCGATGCCGGTGATCAGGCCGGCGAGCGCGGCCGCCGCGAGCGCCACGGCGATCGCGAACGGGACGCCGACCGGGCTGTGGACCAGGGTCGCGGTCACGAACCCGGCCATCGACGCCACGGCACCGACCGACAGGTCGATCCCGCCGGTCAGCATCGTCAGCGTCTGGCAGCCGGCGAGGATGGCCAGCGGCACGGACGCGCGCAGGATCACCCCGGCCCAGGCGGGCCCGACGATCCCGGGCTGGACGAACTGGATGATCGCCACGAGGACCAGGAGCAGCCCGATCAGCGGGACGATCGGGCGGTCGCGGAAGAGGCGGCGCCAGGCGGCGGCGGTCAGCCACGCGCTGCGCTCGACCGGCGCGCTTGCGACGCCGCTCATGCCCGCGCCCGCCGCAGCTGGACGAGGCTGCCGAACATCACCACGCCGATCAGGATGACGCCTTGGGCGACCACCGCGAGGTTGGTGTTCACGTTGAGGAAGGTCATGTCCGTCCGGATCATCTGGAGCACGACGACCGCGACGATGGGACCGAACACCCCGCCGCGACCGCCGGCCAGGCTGACCCCGCCGAGCACCACGGCGGCGACGCTCAGCAGGGTGTACGGCCCGGGGACCGGCGTCCCGATGCCGGTGCTCGCGGTGAGCGACAGGCCGGCGAACGCCGAGAAGAGCCCGGTCAGGGCATAGGCGAGGAACTTGGTCCGGCCCACGGACACGCCGCTCCGGAACGCCGCGAGCTGGTTGCTGCCGATCGCGTAGACCGACAGGCCCAGCCGGGAGCGCACGAAGGGGATCCACACGATGGCCACGATCACGACCAGCGCGATCGCCGACTTGGGGATCCACTCGTTGCCGATCGGGCCGACGACGAGATCCTTCAGCCAGACCGCAGCGCCGCCGCCCGGTGCCGCCCGGACGAGCAGGGCGAAGCCGGCCCAGACGAATGCCATGGCCAGCGTCACGACGATGTCGGGGACGCGGGTGATCACCACGAGGGCGCCGTTCACCGCGCCCAGGAGGACCCCGAGCAGCAGCACGCCGACGACCACCGCCACGGCGAACTCCTCCGACTGGCCCTTCATCGCGGTCGCCGAGACCACGCTGGTGAGCGCCATCATCGAGCCGATCGAGAGGTCGATCCCACCCGCGATCACCACGATCGCCTGGGCGACGGCCGCCAGCGCCAGGGGCAGCACGGACGTGCCGAGGCCCTGGACGGCAACGGCCCCGTAGCGCGGCTGGACGACCTTGGTCAGCACGAGCAGGGCGACGAGGAACCCGACCAGGGAGAGGGTCCAGGCGTTGCGCCGGAGCGCCGCACCGAGGGGCCCGATCCGGCTCATCGCCGCGGTCGCGGCCGTCATTGCCCGGCTCCGGGTGCGTCGGCGCCCGCCGCGGCCTCCGCGGCCGCGAGCTCGGGGATGACGGCGTCCGATCGCAGGTTGTACGCGGCGCGGAGCAGGGCCGGTTCGTCGGCGTCGGCGACGGGGATCTCCGCGACGACGCGGCCGCCGAAGATCACGATCGCTCGATCGCACACGAGCTGGACCTCCTTGAGCTCGGAGGTGTAGAGCAGGACCGCCGCCCCGGCCTCCGCGAGGTCGCGCAGCAGCAGGTAGATCTGGTGCTTGGTGCGGATGTCGATGCCGCGGGTCGGATCGAAGCAGAGCATGGTCCGGACCCCGCCGGCGACCCAGCGCGCGATCGTCACCTTCTGCTGGTTGCCGCCCGACAGGCGTCGCACCTCGCCGCCCGCGCGGGCGTCGATCTGGAGCGTCGCCACGGCGCCGTCGACCGTCCTGCGCTCGTGGGTGAGGTCGATCAGCCCCCACGTGCGCAGGCGCGTCGTGAACGGGAGGGCGATGTTCTCGCGGACCGAACGCTGCATCAGCAGGGCCTCGGCGCGATCGGCCGCCACGTACACCAGTCCCGCGCGGATGGCGTCGGCCGGGTGGTGGAACGAGGCCGGTGCGCCGTCGACCAGCAGGTCCCCGCCCGACGGTCGCGCGTCGCCGGCCAGGATGTCGAACAGCTCGTCCTGGCCCTGCCCCTCGAGCGCGACCACGCCGAGCACCTCGCCCGGGTAGAGCTCGAACGTGCCGTCGTGCAGCCGGGTCCCGCCGGTCAGGCCGCGGGCCGCGAGGCGGGGCTTCGTGTCCGCCGGGCGCGTCGAGGCTGCGGTGCGCTCGGCGACCGCCGTCATGTCCTTGACGATCTGGCCGAGCATGAGCTCGACGATCCGCTCCTCGGAGCCCTCGGCCACGTCGACCACGCCGACGGTCTCGCCCTCGCGCAGCACCGTCGCGCGGTCGCAGACCGCGGCGATCTCGATCAGGCGGTGGGAGATGAAGATCACGGATCGGTCCCCGCCGCGCTGGCGGCCGACGACCTCGAGCACCCGCTCGGTGAGGTTCGCGGGCAGCGCCGCGGTCATCTCGTCGAGCATCAGCACGTCCGGCTCGATGGCCAGCGCGCGGGCGAGGTCGATGATCCGAAGCGAGGCCAGCGGCACGCGCCGGGCCAGGCTCGACAGGTTGAGGTCGTCCAGGCCCAGCTCGTGGATCCAGTGGCGGAACGGTTCGATCGGGGTCTCGGTGAGGCGCAGGTTGGCCCGGATGTCGAGGTCCGGGATCAGCGCCG
>JACQEF010000205.1 GCA_016200745.1 Chloroflexota bacterium
AGCAGCGCCAGCGTTTCGCCGTGGTCGACGACGGGCGCCCGGCCACGACCGGCTACCGGGTCCGGGAGCGGTTCGATGCCTGGACGCTGCTCGAGCTCGATCTCGTGACCGGCCGGACCCATCAAATCCGCGTCCATCTGGACGCGATCGGGCACCCCGTGGCCGGGGACCCGGTCTACGGGACCGGGACCTCGCGCCGCGGACCGGACGGGTTGGGACGCCTCTTCCTGCACGCGTGGCGGCTCGAGCTCAACGCGCCGTCGGACGGCCACCTCATTCGGGCGACCGCTCCGCTCCCGGTCCAGCTGGAGCGCGTCCTCGAGCGGCTCCGCGAGCCCGTCCGTTGAGCGACACGCCCGGAGCCGGAGGGACGGAGGGGACCGGAGCGACGGGCCGGGCTGCCCGCGGGGCGATGCTCGTCATCATCTCGGGCCCGAGCGGCGTGGGCAAGGACACGATCATCGAGGCGCTTCGCCGCCGCCCTCGCGATCCCGACTACCACTACGTGGTGACCTGCACGACGCGAGCGCGACGGCCCGGCGAGATCGACGGGGTGAGCTACCAGTTCCTGACCACGGAGGAGTTCCTGGCGCTCCGCGACAGCGGCGGGCTGCTCGAGGCCAACGAGGTGCATGACCACTGGTACGGGACACCGCGGGCGCAGGTCCGCGAGGCGCTGGAGACGGGCCACGATGTGATCCTCAAGATCGACGTCCAGGGCGCGCAGCAGGTCAAGGAGCGTGTCCCGAACGCGCTGCTCGTGTTCGTCGTGCCGCCGTCGCTGGAAACCCTGTTCCGCCGGCTCCGGGCGCGCGCGACCGAGACGGCCGACCAGCTGGAGCTGCGCCAGCGCAACGCGGCGATCGAGCTGGCGCGCCAGGAGGACTACGACTACGTCGTGACCAACGAGGACGGCCAGGTCGAGCGGACCGCCGAACGGATCGACGAGATCATCGCCGACGAGCATCGCCGCCATCCGTTCCGCGTCGTCCACCTCTAGCGGCGGCCGGTCGTGACCCTCGGTCTCGACGAGCCGGAGTGGGCGCGGCCGTCGGAGACCGCAGCCGCGCGGCTGGTCGAGGTGGCCGTCGACGCCGCCGGCGGCCGGGCTCAGACCTACACGTACGCGGTCCCGCCGGAGCTCGCCGACCTCGAGGCCGGCGAGGCCGTCCTCGTCGAGTTCGGGCGTCGGCAGGCCCTCGGGATCGTCGTCGCCGACACGGATCGAGCGCCCGCCGCGACGCCTCGCCCGATCGTGGCCCGGGTCCGCGCCGACGGCCCGCTGCTCCCGCCCCTCAGCCTGCGGCTCGGGGACTGGATCGCCGTGCACTACCTCGCGCCGCCCGCCCTCGTCCTGCGCGCGATGCTCCCGCCGGGTCTCCTCGAGCGGCTCGAGCTGCTGGCGGAGCGCCTGCCGGACGGCCTCGAAACCACGTCCGGGGCGCCCGGCCCCGGACTCGAGCGCGTGCCCGACCCGTCCCGTGCCGACCTGCTGCAGCAGCTCGAGCGCGGCCCGCGTCCAGTGCGCGACCTGGCCGGCCCCGACGGCCGGGCAGGGCTGCTCCGGCGGCTCAGGGCGCTGGAGGCCGAAGGGCTCGTCTCGCTCGAGTTGACGCTGCTCGGGGCGGGGGCGGGACCCAGGTACGAGCGCTGGGTCCGGATCAACGCCGACGGCCGGGCGGCCATGGCGCCGGGCGTGCGACGGGCCGGCCGGCGGCTCGGTCCCCGCCAGTCCGCGGCGCTCCGGGAGCTGGCCGACGGCGCGACCGGCGAGACGCCGGTGGCGGAGCTGGCCGGTCGCCACGGCCAGGCGGCGGTCGCGAGCCTCGTCCGTCGCGGGCTGGTGGACGCGGACGTCCGCGAACGGCCTCGCCGGCCGCTCGCGTCGCGCGTCGATCGGCTGCGCGCGGACCTGGACGCCCGGATCGCCCTGCTGCACTCGGGTCTCGGCGACGGCGAGCGGGCGGACGAGTGGCGCCGGATCCGGGCCGGCGACGTGGACATCGTCGTGGGCACGCGGCTGGCGGTCGCCGCGCCGCTCGCCGACGTGGGCCTGGTGATCGTGGACGAGGAGCACGACGCCGCGTACAAGAGCGACCGCACGCCCCGGTTGCAGGCGCGCGACTGTGCGGTCCAGCTCGCGGCGCTCGCCGGTGCGGCCGTCGTCCTGGGCTCCGCCACCCCGGCGGTCGACAGCGTGGGGTACGCCGAAGCCGGGGTATTCGATCGGGTCATCCTGGAGGCCAGACCCATCGGACGCCCGCCGACCGTGGAGGTCGTGGACCTTCGCGAGGAGCTCGCGGCCGGGCAGCGCGGCCTGCTCTCGAGGTCACTCGTTGCCGCGCTCCGCGGGCTCGACCCCGGCGCCGGCGACCAGGCGATCCTCGTGCTCAACCGGCGGGGAACCGCGTCGGTGGTGCTCTGCCGCGACTGCGGCCACGTCCAGGCCTGCCCCGATTGCGACCGTCCGCTCGTCTATCACCAGGCCGGCACGACCCTGCGCTGCCACCACTGCGGACGTGCGACGCCGGTCGCCACGCGTTGCCCGGCCTGCGGCTCGCCCCGAATCCGCTACCTGGGCGGCGGCACCGAGCGGCTCGAGCGGGAGGTTCGCGAGACGATCCCCGGTCTCAGGGTCGGCCGGCTCGATCGGGACGTCGTGGAACACCGCGGCGCGGCCGAGCGTGTCGTGGACGCCTTCTCGGACGGGCGGCTGGACGTGCTCGTGGGGACGAGCCTGGTGACGAAGGGCCTGGACATCCCCACGGTGACGCTCGTCGGCGTGGTCTCGTCCGACGTGGCCCTGAACCTGCCCGATGAGCGTGCCGCCGAACGCACCTACCAGCTGCTGGTCCAGGCGATCGGGCGGGCGGGCAGGGGAGCCCGTCCGGGCCATGCGGTCATCCAGACCTACCAGCCGGATCACCCGGCGATCGTGGCGGCCGCGAGCGGTCGCCACGAGGCCTTCTACGAGGCCGAGCTGGCACTCCGCCGGCGGTTCGGCTCGCCGCCGTTCGGTCGCCTTGTCAAGCTGACGGTCGGCCTGGCGGACCAGCGAGCGGCGGAGACGGAGGCCGCGTCGATGGCCGAGCGCCTGCGGGCGCAGGCACTCGCACGCGGCGGTGGGGTCACCGTCGTCGGGCCGGCACCCGCGTACATCGCCCGGCGGGCGGACCGCTGGCGCTGGAACGTGGTCCTGCGCGGCGACGATCCCGTCGTCCTGCTCGAGGGCGGCCTGGACGCCCCGTGGTCGGTCGACGTCGATCCGGAGTCGCTGCTCTGATCGGTTCCTTCAGCAGATGACCGTCGGGCGGGATCGTGCGACGATGGCTGGCCACGCGCGGACGCGCGCAGCAGAGGAGCCCGGCCATGACCGAATCGACCACCCCGCCGCCGCCGGAGGAGCCCGCGGCGGACGAGACGTTCACCTGGACCCAGCCATCATCCGCTTCGCACGAGGCCGGCCCGGCCGGGACCGCGGCGGCCGGCATTCTCGAGTCGGTCCGCGACGCGGTCGACGAGCTGGCCGAGCGCGCCGGGCCATCGGTTCGCGAATTCTCGGCCCGCGCCGCCGAGCTCGCGGCGGTCGCCGCGGACCGCGCGGCACCATTGGCCAAGCGGGCCGGCGAGGTCACCGCAGACGCGAGCGGCAAGCTCGCGTCGAAGTCGCGGGAATGGGCTGCCGAGTTGCGTTCGACGATGTCCGGCGCGGAGCGCGCCGCCGAGGACGGCACGCCCCCGGCCGCGCCGTCTTCGGGAGCCGAGGCCGCCGAGCCCGTCGCCGAGCCGCCACAGGAGCGCGCCGACGAGGGCTGACGGGCGCTTGGATATACTCCGCGCCATGAGTGTCCGCCCCATCGTCCTCCTCGGTGACCCGCGCCTGCGCCTGAAGGGCAAGCCGGTCGACAGCTTCGGCAAGTACCTGCACGGCTTGCTGGACGATCTCGCCCACACGATGCGCGACGCGCCGGGCGTGGGTCTCGCCGCGCCGCAGCTCGGGGAGGCGCTCCAGGCCTGCGTGATCGAGGTCGAGGACCACCTCTACGAGCTCGTCAACCCGCGGATCGTCCGGTCGACCGGTGACGATCGCGACCTCGAGGGTTGCCTGTCGATCCCGGGGTACGTTGCGTACGTCACGCGGCGCGAGCGGGTCTGGGTCGTCGCCCAGGACCGCCACGGCAAGAAGATCAAGGTCGCGGGCACGGGCCTGCTCGGACGGGCGCTCCAGCACGAGCTGGACCACCTCGACGGGAAGCTGTACATCGACTACCTCGACTCGATGGACGAGCTGTTGCCGGTCGGCGCCGGCTCGGCCGACGACGACGAGGAGGACGGCCGGGTCGCAGGCGCCGAGGAGCACGCCCCGGCGTTCGCGTGAGCGACGACCCGTCGCCCCGGCAGGCACCGGCCCGGACGCTGTTCCTGGGATCGGGCGGCTTCGCCGTCCCGATCCTCGAGGCACTCGCCGGCGCGCCCCGGATCGACCTCGTCGGCGTCGTCAGCGCACCCGACCGCCCGAGCGGGCGCCGCGCGGAGCTGACCCCGGTGCCGGTTACGCGCCGCGCGCGCGAGCTCCGGCTGCCATTGCTCCAGCCGGACAGGATCCGATCGCCCGAGGCCGTCGCGGAGATCGCCGCGCTCCGACCGGACCTCGGCGTCCTCGCCGACTATGGCCAGATCGTCCCGGCGGCGGTCCTGTCGATCCCGCCTCACGGCATCCTCAATGTCCATCCGTCGGCCCTTCCCCGCCATCGCGGCGCGTCGCCGATCGCCGCGACCATCGAGGCCGGCGACCCGATCGCCGCGGTCTTCCTGATCCGGATGGACGAAGGTCTCGACACCGGCCCGATCGTCGCCGGCACTTCCTGGTCGCTCGCCGGTGACGAGACCGCGCCGGCACTCGAGGCGGAGGCCGCACGACGGGGCGCCGCCCTGCTGATCGCCACCATCGACGACTGGCTCGCCGGCCGGCGTCCCGCCGTGCCCCAGTCGACGACCGGCGTGAGCCTGTCCCGCCCGCTCCGACGCGAGGACGGCCGGCTGGACCCGACCCGCGGCGCTACCGCGCTCGAGCGTCAGGTTCGTGCCTACCAGCCGTGGCCCG
The DNA here is from genome assembly GCA_016200745.1 of Chloroflexota bacterium. Lineage (GTDB taxonomy): Bacteria > Chloroflexota > Limnocylindria > Limnocylindrales > CSP1-4 > SPCO01. Next base: position 5,105 of record JACQEF010000205.1, read on the forward strand.
GCAGCTTCGTGGAGACCGCCGAGGGGCGCTTGATCGTCCACGCCGCCGAGGTTGCGCCGGGCCTGCCGTCGGATGCTCCGGGCCGCATCGAGGCGGACGGATCCGGGCTTGCGCTCACGACGACCGACGGGCGGCTGCGCCTGACCGACGTCCAGCTCGCCGGGCGGCGGCGGACGGACGCCGCGTCGCTTCGGCGCGGCGCCCCGGCGCTGGCCGGGCAGCCGGTCGTGCTGCGCTAGCATCAGCGCGACCATGAATCGATCCGTTCCGACCGCGATCGTCGCGGCGTCGCCCGGCGTCGAACCGGCACCGCCCGGGCTCTCCGGGCTTTCGCCCGAGGTCCTGGCCACCTGGTTGCGCGAGCGGGGCGAGCCGTCCTACCGGGCGCGGCAGGTCAACGAGGCCGTCTTCGGCGGAAGCGTCAGCTCGATCGAGGAGATCGCGACGCTGCCTGGCGCGCTGCGCCACGACCTGGCCTCGGCCTTCCGCTTCGACACGCTGGAAGAGACGGATCTCCGGATCACCGACGGCGGCCTGACCGAGAAGGCGCTCCATACCCTCGCGGACGGGGCCTTGATCGAATCCGTGCTGATGCACTACCCGGCGCGACGGGGGGCGCGCGAGCGGCACACGCTGTGCATCTCGAGCCAGGCCGGCTGCGCGGTGGGTTGCCCGTTCTGCGCCACGGGCGAGCTCGGTTTCGGGCGGGACCTGCAGACGGCCGAGATCGTCGACCAGGTCCGCCACGCGTCACGGCGGCTGATCGGCGCGGGCCGGCGGCTGACGAACATCGTGTTCATGGGGATGGGCGAGCCGCTGCTCAACCTGGACCGTGTCCTGGGCGCCATCGAGGCGCTCAACGACGCGCACCGGTTCGGCCTCGGCGCGCGCCACATCACGGTCTCCACGTCGGGCGTGGTTCCGGGCATCCGCCGGCTCACGGCGCTCGGACCGCAGTTCACGCTGGCGGTGTCGCTCCATGCGGCCCGCGATCCGCTCCGCGACGTCCTCGTGCCACTCAACCGGCGCTGGCCGATTGCCGAGGTCGTGGCGGCGGCGCGCGACCACGCCCGCGCCACGGGCCGGCGGATCAGCTACGAAGTGACGATGATCTCCGGCGTGAACGACACCGACCTCGACGCGGGGGCGATGGCCGACCTGCTCCACGGCGATCACGCCCACGTGAACCTGATCCCGATGAACCCCGTGGCGCACACGCCGTGGACGGCCAGCCCCATGCCGGTCATCGAGCGGTTCGCCGCGACCCTCGAGGCGGCCGGAATTCAGACCACCATCCGCCGAAACCGCGGCCAGGAAGTCGGTGCGGCATGCGGACAGCTGGCCGCCGAGCGCGCCGGCGAACCGCCCGTGCCGGCGGTCGCGCGCCGTCGATCCCGCCTGATCGCCGAGAGCGCCGCCGCGCTGCTTGGCGAGCGCAGCCACGAGCCGGCACCGGCCGGGGTGGGGGACTGACGATGGCCGGTGGCCGGGCGCTGATCGCGGCGAGCATCCTCGACGCGGACCTGTCGAACCTCGCCAACGCGGTCCGCCGTCTCCACGTTGCCGGCGCCGACCGGATCCATCTCGACGTCATGGACGCCCATTTCGTCCCGAACCTCACCTTCGGGGCGAAGACGATCCGGCACCTCCGGAAGCGGACGGACCTGCCGCTCGACGCGCACCTGATGATCAGCGAGCCGGGCCGATATCTCGACGAATACCTCGAGGCGGGTTGCGATTCGATCACGTTCCACGTCGAGGTCGAGGAGGAGATCGCCCCGACCCTCGAGCGGATCCGCGCGGCGGGCCGCGCCGCGGGCCTGTCGATGCGACCGGCGACCCCGCTGACCGCCCTCGAGCCGTACCACGAGCTGCTCGACATCGTCATGGTCATGACCGTGGAGCCCGGGTTCGGTGGCCAAACGTTCATGCGCGACGTTGCCGCCGAGAAGCTGCTGGCCGCGCGCGACCTGCTGCATCACAAGGCGTACGGAGGCGAGGTCCACGTCGACGGCGGCGTCAACCGGGAGACCGCGGAGCTGGTCGGCGGCCTCGGTGTCGACGTCCTGGTCGTCGGCTCGGCGCTCTTCACGAAGGGACGCGACATGGCCCGCGAGATCCGCCTGATCCGGGCACTCGCCGATGAGGGCTACCAGTACGAGCGCAACGACGGCGTCCCACCCATCCCGCGCGACAGGATGGTCACGTTCACCTCGCTGCCGAAGCACCTGGCCCATCGGTTCATGGACGAGATCGAGGCCGGCGGGATCCCGGTCGTGATGCTGCGCGGCGACGGAGTCATCAACCCAGACGGGGTGCGTGACTACGACCTGCTGGTGCCGGCGACGGTCGAGACGCTCGTGGTCGAACGGCACGCGGCGGCGCGCGCTCGCTACCTCGGAGAGGCCGAGGCCTGGCGCGCGGCCTTCATCGCGGCACGTGGGGTGATCGCTCCGCCCGGCTACCCGTGAGAGCCCTCCTCCAGCGCGTCACCCGCGCGGCGGTCCGCGTCGGGGGACCGGATGGCGAGATCGTCGGCGAGATCGGACCGGGCCTGGCGGTCCTGCTCGGCGTCGGGCCCGCGGACACCGAGACGGTCGCCGGCGCCCTGGCCCGGACGGTTGCGGAGCTGCGGATCTTCCGCGATGCCGACGGCAGGACCAATCGATCGCTGCTCGACACGGGCGGCGCGGCCCTGGTCGTCTCGCAGTTCACGCTCTATGCCGACACCCGTCGTGGGCGACGGCCGGGCTTCACCGCTGCGGCGGCGCCCGAGCGCGCCGAGCGGCGGTACCTGGAGTTCGCCGAGGCGCTGGGCACGCTCGGCGTGCCGGCGGCGACCGGACGCTTCGGGGCCGAGATGCAGGTGGAGCTCGTCAACGACGGCCCGTTCACGATCTGGCTGGACACGGACGAACGCTGAGGGCCGCCTCCGCCCGGCCGACACGAAGAACCGGCCGCCGTGGCGACCGGTTGTCGGGACGTCCGGTTGTGCCCGCCGCGCGATCGCGACGGTACGGGGCTACTTGGCGGACTTGAGCTGGGTGCGCCGGCAGCGCGTGCAGACCAGCGTCCGGGTCGGGTTGCCGTTGTGGGCGATGACCAGGGGCTGGAGGTTCGGCTGCATACGGCGATGCGCCCTGACGCGGTTCATGCCCGACGACTGCGGGTTGAACCCGCCCATCGAGACCTTGCCGCAGATTGCACAGGAGCGGGCCATTCGTGGTCCTCAGGGAGTCTGGTGAAGCGCGGGGCCCGGGTGGGCCCGAACGGAGCGGTAGAATAGCACACGGCCCAGCGCACCCCGTGTTCGGCTGCCGACGACAGCGGCCGGCGGACCCGCACAGATGAGGAGAGCGGCCGCGTGCCAACCCATCCGATGCCCGGTCGATCCCTGGTGACCCGCCGCGCCCTCGTTGACATGATCCGCGCGGCCACGCTCGGTTCGTACGGGGTCACGGGCTTCGCCGCGTCGCCGCTCGAGCGGCTCCTCGGCAGGCTCGGCCTGCGCCAGCCGGGGATCCACGTCCGGCTGGACGACGGGCTCGCGATCGAGCTGGACCTGACCGTGGCCTATGGCGTCCCGATCGCCGAGGTCGCGCGGCAGGTCGACTCGGCCGTGCGCTATTCGCTGCGGCTGGCCCTGGCGCGGGAGGTGAGCCGGCTCACGATCCACGTCGGGGGGCTGCGCTTCAGCCCCGGCACGGCGCCGCCCGCGGTCGTGCCGGCCCCGCCGGGCGCCATCGGGCCGCGCGACCTTGCGGACAGCGGCACGGACGTCGCCTGATGGCCCGGCGGGCCTGCGATGGTCCGGGCCTGCTGGAGGCCTTCCGAGCCGCAGTCGCCAATCTCGAAGTGCACGTCGACGAGATCAACGCGCTCAACGTCTATCCGGTCCCCGACGGCGACACCGGCTCGAACATGCTGGCCACCGTTCGGGCGGCGCTCGACGAAGCGGAACTCGTCGCCGATCGGCCGGCCGATCGGCTCGGGGCGGCGATCAGCTTCGGGGCCCTGATGGGTGCCAGGGGCAACTCGGGCGTCATCACCAGCCAGATC
>JACQEF010000206.1 GCA_016200745.1 Chloroflexota bacterium
CCGGCAAGGTCGACGCGTCCCACTGGGCGCGGGGGCGCCGCCGGCAGCGCGAGGCGGACGGCGATCAGGCTCACGGTCCCGAGCGGCACGCTAAGCAGGAAGATCCAGGCCCAGCCCAGTCGTTCGGTCACGATCGCCCCGGCCAGCGGCCCGAGCGCCAGCGCCGATAGCCCAGCCCCTGACCAGATCCCGAGCGCGAGGCCCCGCTCTCCGGCACGGAAGCTCGCGGTGACGAGCGCGAGGGTGGCCGGTAGGGCGAGCGCGCCCGCGATGCCCTGAAGCGACCGGCCCACGAGGAGGAGCCAGCCAGTCTGCGCCAACCCGGAAACGAGCGAGGCGGCAGAGAAGAGCGCCAGCCCGAGCAGCAGGACGCGCCGTCCACCGAGCAGATCCGCAAGCAGGCCGCCGGCGAGGAGGAAGACCGACAGCGCGAGCGTGTAGCTGTTCACGACCCACTCCAGCGCGGAGAGCCCGAGTCCCAGGTCGCGACCCAGTGCGGGCAGCGCCACGGCCAGCGCCGAGTCGCCGAGCGACAGCAGAAACGAGGCCAGCGACAGGCCGAAGAGCGTCCACCACCGCCGCGACGACCGGGACATCGACGGGTCATTGGGGCCGCTCGACAGCGACTCCGCGATCGGATGGATGCGGCTTCTCAGTTTCGCCTCACACTCTGTTCAGCTTCCTCGGCGAATGTCAGACCGCCCGACAGGGCGCAGACTGCGTCAGTGAGATTCCAAGTACGACACCAGCGTAGTAGTGCAACAATAACCACGCCACGCAGCACGAACGGAGCAGGCAGTGACCCGCAGAGTCTTTGAAGCAGGTGGGCTCCTGCGCGCCAGCAGCGCTGCGGGCCTTGAGGCATTCCTCCAGCGCCAGCGCGGCGTCGAGCAGACGGAAGCCAACCCTGTCTCCCAGACGGTGACCGTCAACTACGACGAGAGCGTCCTGTCCGCGGATGACGTGCGGGCGCTGATCGAGCGTTTCGGCTGCAGCTGCGGCGGCGAGGTCGTGCCGTGCCACCTCTGCCGAGATGAACAGCCGGCTGTCATGGGCAGCACGGTCGCACATCGCGCCGCACATACGTCGCCGGCTGAGGGCGCCAGCCACACGATGGCCGCCCCGGTCCTGGTCCCGGCCCGGACGGAGATGCCCGCTGCAGCTGATCATGCCCACGCCGGCCACACGATGGCCGCTCCGGCACCGGCCGCAGTCCCGGCACCGACACCGGCGGCGACGGCGCCTCCGACCCGTGACGAGCACGCCGGCCATGCGATGGCCGCGCCGGTCGCGGGTGCGCCCGTCTCGGGCGAGATGGCCCAGATGGCCCACGGGATGGGCCACGGCGGCGGGATGACGATGGACGAGATGGTCCGCGACATGCGGAAGCGGTTCATCGTCGCGCTCGTCCTTGCCATCCCGATCTTTCTCTACTCACCACTGGCGACCGAGGTCTTCAAGGTCAATCTTTCGACCCCGTTTGGGATCGACCCCAAGGTCCTGGGGTTCCTGCTGGCCACGCCCGCTGTCCTCTGGAGCGGGAAGATGTTCTTCGTCGGCGCCTATCGGGCGCTCCGCAACCGGACGCTCGACATGTCGGTCCTCGTCGCGCTCTCGGTCGGCTCGGGCTACCTGTTCAGCGTCGCCGCGACGTTCCTGTTCGATGGCGAAGTGTTCTACGAGGCAGCCGTCGTGCTGCTCACCTTCGTCCTGTTCGGCCACTGGCTGGAGATGCGCGCCCGCGCGGGGGCATCGAATGCCATGAAGGCCCTCCTCGATCTCACACCGCCGAAGGCGACCGTCATCCGTGACGGCGAGCCGGTCGAGATCTCGACGGCAGAGGTCGTCATCGATGACATCGTCCTGATCAAGCCTGGCGACAAGGTCCCGGTCGACGGCGTGATCGTCGACGGCGCATCGAGCGTCGACGAATCGATGATCAGCGGCGAGAGCGTCCCGGTCGAGAAGACCGTCGGCTCGAACGTCATCGGGGCGTCGATCAACAAGACCGGCACGTTCCGGTTCAAGGCGACAAAGGTTGGCGCGGATACCGCGCTGGCCCAGATCGTCCAGCTCGTCCAGCTCGCCCAGAACTCGAAGGCGCCCGCTCAGCGGCTCGCCGACCGCGCCGCGCAGTGGCTCGTCGCCGCGGCGGTGATCCTCGGCCTCCTGACGTTCTTCGGCTGGCTGACGATCGGTGGGTCCACGTTCGTCTTCGCCCTCACCCTTGCGATCACGGTCGTGATCATCGCCTGCCCGGATGCCCTGGGCCTGGCGACGCCGACGGCGATCATGGTCGGCACTGGACTTGGCGCGCTCAACGGAATCCTGTTCAAGAATGCGACCGCCCTCGAGCAGGCATCCAAGATCGGCGCGGTCATCTTCGACAAGACCGGCACGCTGACCGTCGGGCAGCCACGCGTCGTCGACCTGGTCGGGGCGGGCAACCCGGTCAGCGACGACGAGGTCCTGCGGCTGGCGGCGTCTGCCGAGGGTTCCAGCGAGCATCCGCTTGCCCAGGCCGTCGTCGACGCGGCGAAGGAGCGCAAGCTCGCGCTCGCGGACGCGACCGGCTTCAACGCCGTCCCGGGCCACGGGCTCGAGGCGACCGTGGATGGTCGCTCGATCCTGGTCGGCAACGCCAAGCTGATGCGCGACCGGGGCATCGACTTCGGCACCCTGGCGGCGCGGGCGGACGAGCTCGAGGGCGCCGGCCGGACGGTTGTCCGGGTCGCCGTCGACGGCAACGCCGGCGGCCTCATAGCGATCGCCGACGCGGTGCGGCCCAGCGCGAAGGAGACGATCGAGCGTCTCCACAACCTTGGCATCCAGGTCGCCATGCTGACGGGGGACAACCGGGCGACCGCCGACCGCATCGCCGCCGAACTCGGGCTCGACACGGTCTTCGCGGAGGTCCTGCCCGGCGAGAAAGCCAACAAGGTCAAGGAGCTCCAGGCGAGCGGCAAGCTCGTGGCCATGGTCGGCGACGGGATCAGCGACGCGCCGGCGCTCGCCCAGGCCGATGTCGGAATCGCGATCGGCGCCGGCACCGACGTGGCCGTGGAGACCGCCGACATCGTCCTCATGAAGAGCGACCCGGTCGACGTGCTCGGTGCCATCGCCCTTAGTCGCGCGACGGTCCGAAAGATGCGCCAGAACCTGTTCTGGGCCGTCGGCTACAACTCGGTCGCCTTCCCGATCGCGATGGGCCTCTTCTACCCCGCCTTCGGGTTCGTCCTCCGGCCGGAGATCGCGGCCATCAGCATGGCCGGCAGCTCGTTCCTCGTCGCGGTCAATGCGCTGCTCCTCAAGCGGACGAAGCTCGAGGGGATCCGCCGCTACGGAGCGAGCTGATCACGGCGAGCCTCAGCGGATCACGGGCACGCGGATGAGGACGACCGTCTGCCCGTCGCCGAGGGCGAGGACGATCTGGCTCGATGTCGCGGCAATACCGGCCACGGCCGGCCTGGCCGGAAGCGCCGCGTCGGGCAACGGAATGCGCTCGACCACGGACGCATCGGGTTGAGCGGCCACGACCAGGCGAGTCGAGCCGTCCGTCGCCACGCTCACGGCAACGAGGAACTCGGACCCGGGCCGGCCGCCCGTCGCCACGGCGAGGGCGTCTCCGTCGTCGAGGACGAGGCGGTTTCCCGCCGGGTCGACGCGAAGCAAGCCGTCGGTTCCGGCCGTGACCAGCCCATCGCCCCAGGTGACCGCGGCCCGGGGCTGGCCGATCGACGCTCCGGCGTCCAGACCGTACGGCAACCATCGACCGCCGCCGTCGGTCGATGTGACGATCCCGCGTGCCCACCATCCGAACAGACGTCCATCGGGCGCGATCGCCAGCGGACGCGCCGAGGACGATCGCGACGTCCAGGTCGCCCCCAAGTCAGCGGTTTCGAACACCCGGCCGTCCGTCCAGGCGAGCACCCGATTGCCCGCATCCCACCCCAACCATGGCATCGGGAGCGTGAAGCCGTCCGGCCGCGACCTCGGCTGCCAGCCGACCCCGGCATCGGTCGAGACGAACGGGGCCGGCCGGCAGTCCGTGCCCACGCCGTCGGCCACGACGTTCGAATCCGACGCGCGGCCGGCGACGGTGAAGAGCTGGGCGGGCGGCTCGGGACGCCAGCCCAGTCGGCCAGCTGCATCCACCAGGCCATCGAGTCCGGCCGGGCACGTCGGCAGATCTCCCATCCCATAGGCGATCGCAACGAAGATCCCGTCGGCCGTGACCACGACCGAGGCCTGCCCGCCGACTCGCCGGTCCAGGACGGCCGCCGGCCCCGTGCGCGTGGTCGGCGCCTCGCGGCTCGGGGTCGGCGCCTCGCGGCTCGGGGTCGGCGCCTCGCGGCTCGCGTTGGATCCGGCGCACGAGGCGAGGACCAGGCCCCCGATCATGAGCCCGACGACAAGACCGAGATTACCGAAGCCGAGGATCCTTCTAGCCAACTTGAACACCCGATCATGGAGCAGGCGTCGGAAGTACCCCCCCGCAAGCGATGGGAGCGTGTGTCAGTATCGGCCAGCAGGGCCACCCAGGCGGGTGGGAGAATCCGTCATGCGCACGAAGATGTTCCGCCCGTACGGCGTAAGCTCGCCGGTGGCGAGGTCCACAGAATCCGCGGGGGCAACGCGGGCGCACAGTACCCACGCTTGTTGGGGGGGTCAAGTACGCAAGTTGACGCATCCGGGCGCACAGGCGACAGCCGAGCAGATCGCCGCCGAACTCGGCCTCGACACGGTCTTCGCGGAGGTCCTGCCCGGCGAGAAAGCCAACAAGGTCAAGGAGCTCCAGGCGAGCGGCAAGCTCGTGGCCATGGTCGGCGACGGGATCAATGACGCGCCGGCGCTCGCCCAGGACGATGTCGGCGCGATCGGCGCCGGCACCGACGTGGCCGTGGAGACCGCCGACATCGTCCTCATGAAGAGCGACCCGGTCGACGTGCTGCTCCTCAAGCGCATGAAGATCGAGGGGATCCGCCGCTACGGGGCGAGCGAGGTCGCGAGGTGATCTCAGGCGAGCCCGGAGTCACGGTTCCGGACGGCACCCTGCCAGCGCCGGTCCGCCGCGAGCTCGAGGGCACCATCGGCCGTCTACTAGCCCCGGGGAAGGGCCTGCTGGCGGCTGATGAGAGCTTCTCCACGATCGGGCGGCGGTTCGAACAGGTCGGCATTGCTTCGACCGAGGCCTCGCGGCGTGCCTTTCGGGAGCTGCTGTTCACCGCACCCGGGATCGGCGATCAGATCAGCGGCGTGATCCTCTTCGACGAAACCATTCGCCAACGCGCATCGGACGGGACGCCGTTCCCTCGTTTGCTGGAGGAGCGCGGCAGCGTCCCCGGAATCAAGGTCGACCTGGGCGCGAAGCCGCTCGCCCTGGCACCCGGCGAATCGGTGACCGAGGGGCTGGACGGGCTCCGCGAGCGGTTGGCCGAGTACCGAGAGCTGGGCGCCCGGTTCACGAAATGGCGCGCGGTCCTCGTCGTGGGACCGGGGCTGCCGAGTGATAACTGCGTGTCGGTCAACGCGCACGCCCTCGCCCGCTTCGCTGCGCTCAGCCAGGAGGCCGGACTCGTCCCGATCGTCGAGCCGGAGGTGCTCGCCGAAGGCGACCACTCGCTCGAACAGTCCTACGAGGCCACGCTCCGCGCCCAGCGCCTCGTGTTCGCCGAGCTTGTCGCGCAGCGCGTCAGCCTCGAGCACATGCTCCTGAAGCCGAACATGGTCATGGCCGGCCTCCAGCACCCGCGCCGCGCCTCGGTGGAGGAGGTGGCGACCGCCACCGTTCGGACCCTGCGCAGCACCGTCCCGCCGGCCGTGCCGGGCGTTGTCTTCCTGTCCGGCGGCCAGACACCGACCGAGGCCACCGCCCACCTTGCCGCGATGAATGCCGCCGGGCCGCATCCGTGGGTGCTCAGCTTCTCCTTCTCGCGGGCGATCCAGGACCCGGTCCTCGAGACGTGGCGCGGCGATGAAACCAAGGTGGCCGAGGCGCAGGCAGTGTTTGCCGAGCACGCCCGGCTCACTGGGCTCGCGCGGCGGGGACCGGCTGGACGGGATGTCTCGTGACCTCGGGCGCCGGCGACGCAGTCAGGGACCCGATGAGCATCACAGCCAGCCGTTCGTAAACCCGGCCCGGCGCAAGCCCGTGACCACGTACGGAGAATCCCGCATCAGCCGCCAGACCAGGCCTGAACGGTGGTTCTCGATCATCGAGACGTTGGGTCCCTGATTGAGGGCGTAATGCACGGGGCACACCCAGCCCGACGCACTTCCCGAGGACGACGGGTAGGTCGGATTGAAGCTGCCGATGAAGCCGTACGGAGTCCGGGTCTCCGGATACACGTCCTGGCAGTGCCGAATCGCCGGGAGGGCAATCTCCGGCGCGAACGGTAACGATGCGATGATGCCCCACGGGGCGAGCGTGCCATCGTCGGGTCCATACGGGACGCCCCGCGCCCGGTATCCCAGGAAGCTGCGGTCGACGCCGTTGATCCGACGAGACTCCGGCCCGGGGCCGTCGCTGGCGGTCAGGCCCCAGGCCATTCGGCTGTAGCCCTTGAATCCGAGTGGGTTACGCGCCGCGTACTCCCGCTGCACGTAGGTGGCTCGACGGCTGTTCTCGAAATAGTCGATCCCTCTGCCACGCATGAACTCGTCCTGGATGCCGCGGAAGTCGATCCATACATGGGAGAACTGGTGGATGAACAGCGGGCCCGCATAGAGGAATTCATAGCCGTAGATCTCCTTCCATTCGCAGGTAGACTCCCACGCCGCATAGCTTTCCGCTGGCAGGGGGTACGTCGGTGAGCCGAGGCCCAGGACGTACAGGAGCAGGGCCTCGTCGTAGCCTTCCCAGCGATATCGTAGGAAGCCACTCTCGGGCTTCCAGCCGTGGGTGACCGTCGCCCCACCGTTCTGTGCCCAGCGCCAATCGACCCGCCGATAGAGCGCGTCGGCGAGCGCCCGGATCTCCGTCTCGTCCTCGGCCTCCCTGTCGAAGTACACAGCCGCGGTCAGCATGCCGGCGAGCAGGAAGGTCGTGTCGATCGTCGACAGTTCGGACTGCCATACCCGCCGGCCGGTCTGCATGTGGAGAAAGTGGTAGTAGAACCCTCGATACCCGCTGGCGTCCGGCTCGGTTCCCTGCGAACTGTTCCAGAAGAACTGGAGCGTCGTCAGCGTGCGCTGGACGGCTTCCGCGCGCGACCAGAACCCGCGCTCGACGCCGACGGGATACGCGGCCAGCGCAAACCCGACGACTGCGATACTGGCCGGTGCGCCGTCTCTCGTCGTGTCAGCTACCAGCCCGTTCGCGGGGTTCGCTTGATCCAGGAAGTACGCGAACGTATCTCGCTGGAGCGTCTCCAGCGTGTCGTTGCCGCCCCCGGTGGCTGCAGCCGTCGGGAAGCCGTGGCCCTCCGTCTGGTCGCTCACCTTCGGTAGGGTAGTCAATAGCAGGGCTGCCAACGGGTGATCGTGGCAACGCGCCTCCCGCTGCTATCTCAGCCGCCGTTCAGGCTCGCATCACAGGCGTCTCACGGTGCGGCCGCACGATCCCGCAGATGACGGCCGGTCATGCCCGCCCGGCGCCCGGCTGGCACGCTCTCAAGCCAGACCGAACATTGGCCGTCGTCGTCGCGCAGGTCGGAGCATCCGACCAGCGGATGCTCGGGAGGTTGCGCTCTTGATTGACCAGAAGACCCCCGGTTCGGCGCTCCGGTCGGCGGGAGCGGACCGCGTGCTCGCGACCCCCGAAGAGCCACTGCCCGGCCTGCCGGATTCCAGGGGGTAGCTGGATGCTGAACCGATGACGATCGATCGATCGGACGCCGTCGTCTTCTTCGGGGCGACGGGCGATCTCGCCTTCAAGCAGATCTTCCCGGCGCTCCATGGCCTCATCCGCTCCGAGAATCTGGAGCTCCCGATCATCGGGGTCGCCCGGTCAGGCGACCTGTCCTCGCTGCGCGAGCGGGCGCGGCAGAGCCTCGCGGCCAGCGGTGCCCTCGACGCGGCGGCCACGGACAGGCTGCTCGCCCAGCTCCGCTACGTGAAGGGATCGAGCGATGAGTCGGATACCTTCGAGGCCCTCCGCCGCGAGCTCGGCGCGGCGGCGCGTCCGCTCCACTACCTCGCCATCCCTCCGGCGCTCTTCGGGCCGGTGATCAACGGACTCGAGCGGTCCGGCTCCGCCGCCGGCGCGCGGGTCATCCTCGAGAAGCCGTTCGGCCGCGATCTCGCCAGCGCGCGGACGCTCAACGGAGCGGTCCGCCGGGTCTTTCGTGACGAGGCGATCTTCCGGATCGTAGACCGCGAAGCCCTCGGAAATGCTCTCGATCGCCCGGCGCAGCAGATCCTCCGCCGCCGCCGCCCGC